>CAXMPS010000001.1:0-9092 GCA_964194995.1 uncultured Gammaproteobacteria bacterium
CAGAGGTGGGCACTTTGCCGCGTTCGAGGTGCCGGACCTATATCTCGACGAGATTCGCTCCTGGTTTCGACCCTTCCACTGATGGGCTTGACGACAACGGCATTATCCAGCAGATCCCCAAACCCCACTACATTCCCTCCCCGCATGCCGGAGCTCTCCACTTCATCGATTCTCGACATTGGAACCGAGCCATCCGATAGCGAGGAAATCAGGCTCCAAAAGCGAATGCTGGTTACCGCGGCAGCCCTGGTCGTTGTCCCGGCCGCTGTTTGGAGTGTCACCTATTACATCCTCGGCGAGCCGGTAGCCGCCCTCATACCGGGTGGGTACGCACTTCTGACGATCATCAACCTGGGTTTCTTCTCAGCAACTAAGCGCTATCGGGTGTTTCGAGCCACCCAGCTGATCCTCTTTCTCGTACTGCCGTTTCTTCTCCACCTGGCTTTGGGTGGCTTCGTCGGGGCGTCGGCAGTGATCCTGTGGGGCCTAATCGCACCTCTTGGCGCGCTGGTCATGCAGGGGAGGAAACAGGCGGTCCGCTACATGATTGTGTACGCGGCGCTGTTGATCATCAGTCTCATTCTCCGGCCATCGACGACGATCGACAACAGCCTCAGCGATTCGGTTGTGGGACTCTTTTTCCTCTTGAATCTCCTATTTGTGTCGGCGGTCGCGTTCATCATGCTCAACTACTTCGTCGGCCAACGTGATCGGATCCAGGACGAGCTGGAGAGTGAGCGGGAGAAGTCCGAGCAACTCCTGCTCAACATTCTTCCCGAAGAGGTTGCCGCCGACCTGAAAGAGGACGGACAGACAGAAGCAAAGCAATACGCCAGTGCCTCGGTTCTTTTCGCCGATCAGGTCGGCTTCACCCAGTTTGCCGGTCGAGTGTCACCGAAGGAGCTGGTGGCGACGCTGAACGAGATCTTCACGGAGTTCGACATCATCGCCGAACGCCACGGAATCGAGAAGATCCGCACGATCGGCGACTCCTACATGGCGGCATCTGGGCTGCCCGTCGAGAATCCTGACCACGCCGTTGCAATGGCGCGGGCTGCTCTGGAGATGATCGGATTCATCGACTCCCATGACGAGGTCGAGTTTCGCATCGGGATCAATTCGGGCCCACTCGTCGCCGGTGTCGTTGGAACTACGAAGTTCCAGTACGACATTTGGGGAGACACTGTCAACACCGCCAGCAGGATGGAATCGTCCGGGGAGCCGAGGAAGATCCAGATCAGCGAGACGACCCATGATTTGATTCGCGACCAATTCATCTGCAATCCCAGGGGATCGGTGCAGGTAAAGGGCAAGGGGGAGATGAACACTTGGTTCCTCGTTCGGGAGCGTGACAAGTGACCCGTCGCACAAATGACTGCGGCGTCTCTCCGGCCCTCGACGTCGCTCGCTGCGCCCTCCGCCTTGCCGCACGATCAGGTGCGGCTTCGTTGTGCGTCCTTGCGATTCGATCGCCGATGCCTCGGAGATACACTCACGCCATTCATGCGACAGACCACTAGGTTCCAGCCTCAATGAAGCAGATCAACCACTGGATCGACGGTCGGCTTTCGGAGGGCTCGGCAGGACGAGTCGGGCCGGTTTTCAATCCCGCCTCCGGCGCTCAGACGGGCGAGGTTGCCATGGCTTCTGCGGATGAAGTCGACACCGCAGTCCAAGTCGCCAAGCGGGCGTACGAGACGTGGGGTGACTCATCTCTGACAAGCCGGCAGAACATCATGTTTGCGTTCCGCGAGTTGGTCGCGGCAAGGCAGATGGACTTCGCCAAGTTCCTCACCGCCGAGCACGGCAAGACCATCGACGACGCAATGGGCGAGGTCCAGCGGGGCCTCGAGGTTGTCGAATTCGCCTGCAACATCGCTCATCTTCTCAAAGGCGATTTCTCCGCGCAGGTCTCGACCGGCGTCGACACCTACACGATCCGCCAGCCCCTCGGGGTGGTCGCCGGGATCACCCCTTTCAACTTCCCGGCAATGGTGCCCATGTGGATGTATCCGATCGCGATTGCCTGCGGCAACACATTCATCCTCAAACCGTCTGAGAAGGATCCGTCCTCCTCACTGCTCGCCGCCGAGTTGTTGGCCGAGGCGGGCCTGCCCGATGGCGTTTTCAACGTCGTGCACGGAGACAAAGAGGCGGTCGATGCGTTGATCACCCATCCCGATATCGCCGCCATCTCGTTTGTCGGTTCGACTCCGATTGCCCGATATATCTACGAGACGGGTACTCAGCATGGAAAACGGGTACAAGCTCTCGGCGGAGCCAAGAACCACATGGTCGTTCTCCCCGATGCCGATATCGACCTAGCCGCCGACGCGGCCGTTTCCGCCGGATACGGGTCGGCGGGAGAGCGATGCATGGCGATATCCGCTGTGGTCACCGTGGGCGACGCCGGGGATCGGCTGATCGAAGGAGTCCGTACCCGAATCGAGAAGCTCAAGATCGGTCCGGGCGACGAGACCGGGGTGGAAATGGGCCCCCTGGTGACGCAGCAGCATCTCGAGAAGGTTCGCGGCTACGTCGACGCCGGAGAATCGGAAGGGGCGCTCCTGATTGCCGACGGCCGCGACTTCGTAGTCGACGGCTACCAGGACGGGTTCTTCCTGGGCCCGACTCTGTTCGACAACGTCACGCCCGACATGTCGATCTACACCGACGAGATCTTCGGTCCGGTGCTCTCAACCGTGAGGATGGAGCACTACGAGGAAGCTATCGAGTTGATCAACGAGAACCCCTACGGGAACGGCACGGCGGTGTTCACCAACGACGGCGGGGCTGCCCGCAAGTTCCAACAGGAGATCCAGGTCGGAATGGTCGGGATCAACGTTCCGATTCCGGTGCCGCTCTCCTTCTACAGTTTTGGCGGGTGGAAGGATTCGATCTTTGGGTCACATGCCATCTACGGGCCAGAGGGAATCCACTTCTACACACGCCAGAAGGTGGTCATCTCGCGCTGGGCCGACCCGCTTCATCGGGGCGTAGATCTCGGATTCCCCACCCACGGCTGAAACCTCGGTCGGCAGGGGCCATTGGGGAGCCGGTAGCCGCGCCTAGTGAGGCCGTTCTTGGACTGCGTCGCCCTTCCGGAAGGTGTAGGTTCAAAAGGACTCCGACGAACAGGAGGGAGTCATGGAAGAGCAGAAAGACGTGGTTCTTTCCATCCATCTGACCGAGGACGAGACAGCCACCTCGGCTGTCGCGGTCCTGGATCTTCGGGGCGACCACTTCGAGGCGACGGGAAGTGCTCGGCGTAATCCGACCGATCCTCCAAAGCCGCTGATCGGCGAAGAGTTGGCCATTGCCCGTGCCCTCGCCGGGTTGGAAGGTCAGATCATGGACGCCGCCCAGGAAAAGATCGAGGCGTTTGCAGCCGACCAGTAGGGAGGATGCTGGCGGCCTACCTGACCGCTGGTGGCATCCACACGCGGGTTGGCATGCCGATCTGACATCATCGTCGTGACATGAAGATTGGTCTGCTCATTTGTGATCATGTTCGGCCTGTGCACCTCGACATTGCAGGGGATTACGACGAGATGTTCAGCCGACTCTTCGATCATCGCGACGACGTCGAGCTCGTGACATACAACGTCGTCAACGGAGAAATGCCAGATCGCGCCACCGAATGCGCTGCATGGCTCACGACCGGGTCGAGGTACTCCGTGAACGACGACGAGCAGTGGATACGGGATCTCGAGGAATTCGTTCGTGAAGTGGCTGAGGATCGAGTGCCGCTCGTCGGAGTTTGCTTTGGCCATCAACTCATCGCCAAGGCCCTTGGCGGCTCCGTGGTGAGGAGCGAGCGGGGCTGGGGTGTGGGAATCAAAGAGGTAGAGATCGCCGATGGGTTGGACTGGGCCAAGAACGCGGGCTCCTGTCGGGTTGCAAGCGTCCACCAGGATCAGGTTGATCGGCTACCACCCGACGCCGAAATACTCGGGTGGAACGATCATTGTCCCGTGTCGATGATGAGTGTTGGTTCGACGATTCTTGGTCTTCAGGGTCATCCGGAGATGGGACCGGATTACATCGAGGCCGTGGTGCAGATGAGAAAGGGAACTCTGATCCCTGAGGATGTTGCGGATGAAGGTCTGGCTTCGTTGGTCAACGAACCCGACACAACCATGCTTGCGGACTGGATCGTTGGATTTCTCGAGACAGCGATGTCCTAACTCCCGACTGAGTGCATTTTGCCCACCAAAGCGTTCCATGCGAGGAGATCCCTCGTGGACGTCGCCACGGATCGCCACAGCCGAACCTATACCTCAGCCGAGGCTGGCGCCGCTAGAAAGTAGTCCGCCACGTCAGCGGCCTGCCAACGTGGGGTCGGCCATGACCCAGAACCCACCATCGGGCCCAACAAACGAGTAGAAGCGCGGTGACAGGGGCGTGCGTGAGCTAACTTTGCCCGATGGACTTTGGCGTCGTTCTTCAAACTGATCCGCCTGCCTCCCGAGTTGTCGAGTTCGCTCGCAAGGCGGAGTCACTGGGGTTCTCCCACACCTGGACGTTTGACAGCCACGTCTTGTGGCAGGAGCCGTTCGTGATCCACTCCCGCATCCTTGCCGAGACGGAGAACATGATCGTGGGTCCGATGGTCACCAACCCGGGCACGCGTGACTGGACGGTGATCGCATCCACATTCGCCACCCTCAACGACATGTATGGGCCGCGGACCATCTGCGGGATTGGGCGGGGCGACTCGGCTCTCAGATACATCGGTCGCAAGCCGCGGACGCTGGCGACGCTGGTCGAGTCGATGGACATCATCAAGCGCCTGGTAGCCGGCGAGACCGTCGAGTACAACGGCAAGGATCTCCACATGCCCTGGATAGAGGAAGGCTGGGACCTTCCGATGTGGGTCGCGGGGTACGGTCCCAAAGCATTGGCGGCGATCGGTCGGCACGCAGACGGCTTCATCCTTCAGTTGGCCGATCCTCAGATCCTGGAATGGACGATGGCAGCGGTCCGCAGCGCGGCGGTCGAGGCCGGCCGCGATCCTGACGACATCACCATCTGCGTGGTGGCTCCTGCCTATGTCGGGGACGACATCGATCACCAGCGTGATCAGCTCCGTTGGTTCGGGGGCATGGTGGGCAACCACGTGGTCGACCTGGTCAACCGGTACGGCGACGACGCATCGAGGGTGCCGAAGGTCCTTTCCGACTACATCAAGTCCCGCGAGTCCTACAACTACGACCACCACGGGAGGGCAGGCAACACATCAACCGACTTCGTCCCCGACGAGATCGTTGACAGGTTCTGTCTAGTGGGTCCCGCCGAGTCCCACATCGAAAAGCTCTCCCTTCTCAAAGACATGGGTGTCGACCAGTTCGGCCTCTACCTGATGCACGACGACATGGATGGGACTTTGCAAGCGTATGGCGAGGGCATCATCGATGCAGTCGGCTGACGTGAAGCGGCCCGAGCGTGTGCAAATCACGGCGTCCAGCACCGGGATCTACACACGCTGAATCGTCCTGCGGCCGTTAGACGCTGGCGCGAAGCCGACTGACTGAGATCCGGATCAGCACCGAGTAGTCCTCGGCAAAACTCTGATTGGTCCAGTCGTTGGCTGTGATGCTTTCGGAATACTTGTCGACATATTGGGGAACGCGATGCGCCGGGATCGGTTCTTCCTCGATGGTTGCTGTGCCCTCCATGGTGACGATGGAATGGCCGTGCCGGTCGCTGCGAAGGTTGAAGGCGACTCGCGGGTTGGCGGCGATATTGGCCAGCTTTGGCTTACGAGGCCTGCTGTAGATCAAGAGATCGTCGCCATCTCTGAGGAACCAGACAATTGTGCTCTTGGGCTGGCCTTTGGGGGTGACTGTGGTCAGCCACCCGACCAGCTCTTCATCGAGTTTCTCCCCAACTTGATCGAGGTTGGCCGTCACATCTGCTCCTAGCTACGTCGTTGACTGCTTGCTGCCTGGCTGGGATTGCCGGCTCACCGTGGTCGGGACGACGGGGACAACAAGGCCCTGCCCCAGGTACGCCCGAGCCATCATCCCATGGAATTGGTAGATCGTTCCCTCCCAATTGCTGAGCGGTCCGTGGTGGTAGCCGCGCCTCGACACACCTCGTTGGACGGCCTCGCATGCCGCCCAGTCCTGTCGATTGGTGAGGTCCCAGAAATCGACGGCATAGGACGGATCGAACTCGTGGATACTCGTGCTCTCTGGGGCAAATAGCCACGAGCACTCGACCTCGGTCCGGTCCACGTCGACCGGAGTGAGAAGGTGGGTCATCACATAGTCGGGATTCGCCGAAATCAGCAGGTTGGGCATCACAGCCAGATACCAGACCTTGCGCTCGAGGTCGGCGTTGATCCCGCGAAAGTTGACTCCGCCGGTTGACCCGTCGAACGACATGGTGACCGCGTGATTCTTGAGGTCCATGGTCCCGCCGAACCACATGCCCGTTGGCTGACGGTCGCGCCCGCTCTCTGGGGGCGTCACCTCGCAAAGATCCGGATGAATGTTGGCGCAGTGGTAACACTCGCTGTAGTTGTCGATGAGAACCTTCCAGTTCGCCTGAACCGTGTAGGAGTGCGTAGCGGCTGTGGCAAGACGCCCGAGCTCATAAGGTGCCAGAAGGTCGGTCAGGTTGCCGAGGTGATCGGCCAGATTCCCCGCCGTCCCCGACGGATTGACAAAGACCCAGCCGGCGAACGTGTCGACTGGAATCTCGAAGAGGGGGAACTCGGCCGGGTTGAAGTCCTCAGTCTGAGTCAAGGTTGGAGCCGTCTTCAGGGTTCCGTCAAGTCGATATGTCCACGAATGGTATGGGCAGCGAATCAGACGGACGTCAATGGCGTCACCGACAGGAGCCAGCTCGTGACCGCGGTGGCGACACACATTGGAGAACCCCCGGAGCTCCCCATCGGGGTCCAGCGACAGCAGGATCCCTTCGCCGACCGTCTCCAACGCTCTCACCTGGCCTGGTGTCAACAGCTCATTTAGCCGGCCGAGACACACCCAAGACTCGGCGAACACATGGGTTCGTTCCCACGCGAACACACTCGCGTCGGTATATGCCGAGTCGGGGAGGGTCCGGCTTCGGCCGAAAGGCGCTAGAACGGCCTCCAGATCCCGTGTCTCTATGGGCGCAACAAGCATCTACCCAGGCTATCCACCTGTTGAGCGTGTTGTCATCGCGGGTCTGGGACTCCAGAAAACCACAGAAGGACCCTGGCATATGCGGCGGGGTGCGGCCGACATGTAGTCTCGCCGCCTACCCGAAAGGATCTCATGTCCCTCAAGAGCACCGGTCGCACCCATTGGGACGGCGACCTATTCAACGGAAGCGGCGAGACGAGCCTCGACAGCGGCGCGACTCCACCGATGCGGGTCACCTGGAAGGCACGGGCTGAGGACCATGGAGGTTTGACAAGTCCCGAGGAGTTGATCGCGGCTGCACACGCGTCCTGCTACTCGATGGCCCTTTCCAACACGCTGGCCGAAGCAGGAACGCCTCCGACATCCATCGACACTCAGGCCACGGCCACTTTTGTTCCCGGGACGGGGATCACGGCAATGGAGCTAGAGGTGACAGCGGCCGTTGCGGGGATCAGCGAAGACGATTTCCTCTCTGCTGCTCAGGACGCCAAGGAGAACTGCCCCGTTTCACAGGCCCTGAAGGGAAACGTCCCAATCAGCCTGGTGGCAACCCTGTCCTAGAGTGCAACGTCGCGAAGGTCTGTCGGCGTATCTCCGGCCCTCGACGCCCCTGGCTTTGTCTTCCTCCTCGACGCAGTTCCCCACTGCGCCTTCGTCGTCAGGCTGTGCCAGATGACGCCGAATGCTCGGAGCTACGGTCAACGAACCTCCGCGACGCTGCACTTCGGCCGAGGACTTCGGGCGCGACATGATTGGTCTGTTTTGGCCATTGTCTCTTCGTATGGTCACTCGACTTGTTGCACTGCTATTGCTCCTTGGTGCGTGCTCGTCGGCTGAGACCCTCGATCAGACGACCTCTTCGGCAGCCCCAGTCTCGACACCCACATCCTCGACAACCACATCCCAGCAAGAACCTCCGGTCTTCCATCTGTTTGATTCGGAGCGACTTGACCTCGAAGTGTTTCGCGACGGGTTGATCACCGCCGAGAAGCCGGTGGTGGACCAGATGTTCTCCTCCGCCCCTCTATATGAGATGGATTTGGTCGTGAAGGAGGATCTGACCGGGATCTCCGGGGCGATGTCAGTGCGATTCGTCAACGGCGAAGACGGCGCGCTCGCCGAAGTCGGCTCTCTTAACGAAGTCGTCTTTCGGCTGTTTCCCAATATCTCGGATGGTTCTGCCCATGTGACCCAACTGGCTGTCGACGGGTCCGGTGTCGAGCCAAGCTTTGATCTCGACGACAGCGTGATGACGGTCCCGCTCGAGTCTCCCCTGCAGTCAGGCGAGCAGGTGATCATCACAATGGAAATCGATGTCACCGCTCCCATCGAGGAGGGCGGAAAGTATGGGACGTTCTTGCTCGACGAGGAGATCCTGGCTTTCTCTCACTTCTTCCCGATCCTCGCCGTCTATGACGACGAAGGCTGGAACACCGAGATTCCTGCTCCCCATGGCGACAGCGTGTTTTCCGACTCAGGTTTCTTCCTGGTTCGTCTGGAGACGCCGGCGAACCTCACGGTGGTGACGTCGGGCCAACTTGTGGCGAACGAGGTTCTCCCCGACGGTGACCGCGAGGCCCGCTTCTATTCGGCCGGGCCGGTTCGGGACTTCTATCTTGCGGCCAGTCGTCGTTTCGAGGTGATCCAAGCTCGCGTGGGCGAGACGATCATCAACTCATATGCACCCCCCGAGTTCGCGGCACAGAACCAGGAGGTGCTGGCGTCTGTCGAAGCATCAGTCGCCATGTTCAACGAGTTGTACGGGACCTATCCCTACACGGAGCTCGACTTCGTCAGCACGGCGACACTCGCGTTAGGAGTCGAGTACCCCGGCGTTGTGGCCATGGCCATGGGTCACTACGACCCGGAATCCGGATTCGACCAACCAACCATTGTGTCGACCGTCGTCCACGAGGCAGCCCACCAGTGGTTCTACGGGACCGTCGGCAACGACCA
>CAXMPS010000002.1:0-13155 GCA_964194995.1 uncultured Gammaproteobacteria bacterium
GACGTTGAATCGCCACCACCGCAGGCGGCAGCCATCAGCATCGCTGCCACGAGCCAGGCGAGTTGTCTGCGATGGGCCATTTGGTGTCGTCTCAGTTTCAGTCTAGAATGAGAATCGTTCTCAGTCATTAGAGAAGAGTAACCGCTACCACTGGCAAGCAACAGATGGAACGACAAATCGAGACACGACTCAAAGAGAGAGACGTCCGCTTCACGTCGGGGCGTCGCTGGGTGATAGCCGCACTTGCTGGATCGGAGGGGCCCAGATCTCCCGCTGAACTTCACGACGAGATCGGCTCGAGGGTTCCACTCTCTTCTCTGTACCGTTCTCTTTCAGTTCTCGAGGCTGCCGGCGTGCTTGTACCCCACTTCGGGATGAAAGGGGTGACTCGCTATGAGCTTGCCGACTGGCTTCAAGGACACCACCACCACCTGATCTGCGTCGACTGTGGGTCAGTCGAGGATGTCTCGCTTCCACGCGAATACGAGGAAAGAGTCCAGGCTCTGGTCGACGACATTGGCGCCCACGTTGCCTTTGCACCGATCGACCACACACTCGAAATCGAAGGCAGATGTTCGCTGTGCGCATGAGAGAGGTAGCGGTCAGAGCGGAGGATTTAGTTGTCAGATATGGAAATTTGATCGCCCTCGACCGGTCATCGTTCGAGATTCCCTCGGGAGCAATCACCGCAGTCATCGGGGCCAACGGTTCCGGTAAATCAACATTGCTGAGCACCATCGCTGGTCTCGTCAAACTCTCCAGCGGATCGATTGAACTGCTTCCCAACCGCGAGCGAGAACCGACAATCTCGTTCGTCCTTCAAACCACCAAGGTGAACGACGCCTTGCCGATCTCGGTCGAAGAGGTGGTGGCGATGGGACGGTACGCCGAGAAAGGCCCCTTCGAGCGTTTCAAGAAGGAGGACGCAGACGCAATTTCGATAGCCATGGATCGCACCGGGGTGAGCGACCTCGCCAGGCGACACCTCAACCACCTGTCAGGAGGTCAGCGTCAGCGGGCATTCGTAGCCCAAGGCCTGGCCCAAGACCACGACCTTCTCTTGCTGGACGAGCCACTCACTGGGATCGACATCGCCGCGGCTCAGGCCATCGACCGAGTCATCCACGACGAGATCAGCCAAGGTTGCTCGGTGATCATGACTACCCACGATCTCACTGAAGCGCGGATCGCCGACCATGCCCTCCTCCTATCGGGAAGAGTTGTCGCCTCGGGGCCCCCCGAAGAGGTCCTGACTGCGGAGAATCTCATGACTGCATATGGCCCGTCACTGCTACACGTAGAGGATGGTCAGGTCTTCCTCGACGACGCTGCCCATGCGCCGACAGCGTCGCGGCACCTTCACAGGGACCGCACCATCCACACCGAGGCCTCGCCGGGCGAGTTTCACCCGGACAACTGATCAGACGGTGAAGCTCTGACCCCAGTCGACATCGACCAACTCGACACCGTGGTCACGTAGGGCGCTGCCCACGAGGCCACGTACCCATTCCCGACCGCCGTGGGTCAAATAGAAGTCATGGATCGGGACCACCTGAGCCGGTCGAAGACGCAAAGCGAACTCAACCGCTCCCCTCGCCGAATCCCAAGGCACCATCAACGGCAATGCGAGAACAGGAGCAGTTGTTGTCGGCTCGCGACTGTCCCCGGGATGGGTGAACAACCCATCGATAGTGAACGACCGGTTTGGCGGGGTTGCACCATTGGGGATGGCGCCATGGAGAACGTCCTCATACGCCACATCAGCCGGCACATCGGTTTCGACACGGACGTCGTGCGGACCGAGCAGATCGGCCACGTCGCTGTTCGAGTAGACCGTGATGTCTCGCCGGCGCTCAATCAACCACCGAACAAAAGGCGGGCTGGCGTGGTCGGGATGGGCGTGGGTGATTAACACCCGAGAGACATCACCGATGTCCCCCAAGTCCATCTCACCGCTTTCAAAGGTGTGAAAACCCGGATCAAACAGCGTGCTGTCTGAATCTGTGGTCACCAGAAGACATGAGTCCGTGAGTCGTTGAATCGTGGGCATGGTGCCAAACCTATACGGCCTACCATCGCCGTCGTTGTGTTCATGGACGAACTTGAAAGGCTGGATCGAAAGTCGCTAGCCGAGATTCAGACCAGCCGACTGCTCGAAACCCTCAGCAGACTCGAAGCCTCGGACGCAGTGTTCTGGAGACAGAAACTGGCAAGTGTCGGCCCGGTGAGCTCAATCGATGCGATCCCCGAACTCCCCTTCACCGAGAAACACGAGTTCCGAGAGTATTACCCCTACGGGATGCTGGCGGTGTCACAGTCCGATGTGGTGAGGATCCACGCTTCGTCGGGTACGTCGGGGAAGCCAACAATCGTCGCTTATACAGAGAACGATGTTGAGGTTTTTGCCGAAGTCAACGCGCGAGCTTTATCAGCTGCCGGCGCCGAGACTGACGACATCATTCATATCGCCTATGGATACGGTCTGTTCACCGGTGGTCTTGGCCTCCACTATGGAGTGGAACGATTGGGTGCGATGGCGGTGCCGGCATCGGGTGGCAATCCGGGCTTTCAGATCGGTCTGATGGCCGACACCGGAGCCACCGGGCTGGCGTCAACACCTTCCTTCGCTTTGATCCTCGCAGAACGCGCCCGAGAAGAGGGTCTGCTCGAAAAGCTTCGACTTCGCTGGGGGATCCATGGAGCGGAGCCCTGGTCTGACGGTCTGAGAGAGAAACTGGAAGCCTCATGGGATGGTGCCTACGACGCCTGCGACATCTACGGGCTGTCGGAGATAATCGGACCCGGAGTGGCGGCTGAGTGTCGGCTCAACAAAGGAGGCATGCATGTCTTCGAAGACCATTTCTACCCCGAGATAGTCGATCCCGAAACCGGTGAGCCTGTCGACGAGGGCACGGCAGGGGAACTGGTTCTAACCACCTTGACCAAACAGGCTCAACCTGTTCTTCGCTATCGAACTCAAGACATCACACGGTTCCTACCTGGGGATTGCCCGTGTGGCCGAACGTCTAGGCGAATCGCCCGGCTCGAAGGGCGGGCAGACGACATGCTGATCATCAGGGGGATCAACGTCTACCCACGCACGATCGAGACGGTGCTCATGGCGGACCCCGATCTCGGCGCCAACTACGCCATAATCATCGACCGCCGCCCGACCCTTCCCGAGGTGGAGGCCCGCGTCGAACTGGCACATGATGGGCTTGTTGGAAGTGAACCGGCGATTGCCGAACGAATCAGCATCAAGCTCAATGAGACGGTACGACTGAGAGTCAAAGTTGTGGTGGGAGGTGTAGGAAGCGTCCCGAGGAGCGAAGTCGGTAAGGCAAAACGTGTCTTCGAGCAAACCACGGACAAGGATCCTTTGACCCCTTGAAAGACACTCCCGCTACCAACGACGTGCGACTCCAAGGAGTCGAACATCAGGTGATAGACACCGGTCCAGTGAGTTCACTCGAGGAGGCCGCCCGGCTACGTGGAGTGCCACCTTCAGCAGTCGTCAAGACAATGGTGGTCCGGCGCGGCGAGGGTGACTACATATATGTGCTGGTGCCAGGTGACCGCGTGATTGACTGGCCCAAACTTCGCTCCACTCTCGGAGAGCGGCGACTGTCGATGCCCGACGCCGATGAGGCGTTCGAAGTGACCGGGTACAAACGTGGAGCCATTACCCCTCTCGGCGCATCGAGAAACTGGCCTGTCTACGCAGATGAGCGTCTGGTGGAATCCGACATCTCCATCGGCGGTGGCGCTTACGGGATCTCAATCACCATCGACGGCGCCGAATTGGTCAAGGCGGTTGAGGCACATGTTGGCGATCTGACCAAACCCCAAAGCTAGCTGAGAAGACGACGGAGCAGACCGTCAACGAGCGCGGTGAATCGCTCGCGAGCCGACATGGCTGCCTCGGTGACCTCGTCGTGGCTCAAAGGCGAGTCTGATATCCCGGCGGCAAGATTTGTCACCAGACTGACTCCAATCACGTTCGCTCCCATGTGCCTGGCGGCGACTGCTTCTGGAACTGTCGACATGCCCACCAAGTCGGCACCCAAACGACGGGCCATTTCGACCTCGGCTGGAGTCTCGTATGCGGGACCGATGAACCAGGCGTACACCCCTTCCTTGAGCGAGGCCCCAACAGAGGCAGCCACCTCGTGGGCCGTTCGCCGAAGTTGCTCCGAATACACAGTCGACATATCGGGAAACCGTGGACCTAGTCTCTCGTCGTTGAGACCGATCAGCGGAGATTGACCCGTCATGTTGAGGTGATCACGGAGTAATACAAGATCTCCAGGTTCCAGGCCGTCACCGCACCCGCCGGCGGCATTAGTGAGGAACACGGTTTCGCAGCCTGCCCTGACGGCGGTCCTGACACCGAAGACGAGCTCTTCAAGCGACCACCCTTCATAGAAATGGACACGACCGGCGAAGATCAGAGCGTTCCGCTCACCGAAACTCGCTGACACCAGTTTCCCGCCATGGCCTTCCACTCGTGGAACCGGGAAACCAGGGATCTCGGAATACGGAATCGAGATCGGATCGGACACCTGGTCGGCGTACGGCCCCAGACCCGATCCGAGGACCATGGCGACTTCATGGTCTCGACCAGTGCGTTCCCCGACAAATCGTGCCGCAGTCTCGATGGCCTCGAAGTTCATCATGAGACCCTAAGGGGCGACGGCCCATGGCGGGCGGTACCGTCAAGGTCATGACCGATCTCTTCTCATCCCGGGCGGACGACCTGGCCCTGGCGGCTGCACCACTGGCCACACGGATGCGCCCGAGGACCATCGGAGAAGTCGTCGGCCAACCACAATTGCTCGACGAGGGAGCTGCCTTCCGACGTGTGGTGACATCGGGCCACCCAATCTCGATGTTGTTATGGGGGCCACCGGGCACCGGAAAAACCACACTCGCACGTGTGGTGGCGAATCACGCTGACGCCGAGTTCATCACACTCTCTGCCGTTTCCGCCGGCGTAAAGGACATCCGGGAAGTCCTTGCCAACGCCAAGCGACGTCTGGCGACCGACGAACGACGAACCGTGTTGTTCTTGGATGAGATCCACCGTTTCGCCAAAAACCAACAGGACGCGCTTCTCCCCGGAGTGGAGGACGGAACCCTGACCCTGATCGGCGCAACCACCGAGAATCCGTTCTTCGAGGTGAACAGCCCGCTGATGAGCCGAATGACTCTGTTTCGTTTGCAGGCCCTCACCCCCGAAGAGACACGACAAGTACTCGATGTCGCTCTTGCTGATGGAGATCGCGGCTTAGGATCGATGGGGCTCAACCTCCCCGATCCCGCCGGCGAGGAACTCGCGACCCGCACTGGTGGTGATGCCCGTCAGGCCCTCAACGCCCTCGAGGTCGCCGCCCTGCTCGCCGAATCTGACGGGCGCACAGAGATCACCGATTCTGATGTCAGCGAAGCCTTGCAACGCAGAATTGTCAGATACGACAAGACCGGCGACAACCACTACGACGTGATCTCCGCTTTCATCAAGTCCGTTCGTGGATCTGACCCCGACGCCGCCCTCTACTGGCTGTTCCTAATGTTGGAAGGCGGTGAGGATCCAGAGTTCATCGCTCGACGACTGATCATCCTGGCGTCTGAGGACGTGGGATTGGCTGACTCCACCGCTCTCCAAGTGGCGGTGGCTGCTGCAGATGCACTGGCATACGTCGGTCTCCCCGAGGCGAACTACCACCTAGCTCACGCCACTTTGTATTTGGCCACAGCACCGAAATCCAATTCGGTGGGCAAAGCAATGACAGCCGCCAGCGAGTTGGTGCAGAACGGTCCCACCCCGAACGTCCCGCCGCACCTTCGCTCGACCGGATATTCCGGGGCCGCGCAGTTAGGTCACGGTGAAGGTTATGTCTACCCGCACGATCATCCCGGCGGTGTGGTCGCCCAGCAGTACTTCCCCGACGGGGTCGAACCCCAGGTCCTATTTCGTCCCGGCGAACGAGACAACGTAATCGACAGAGGGCACAAACCCGCCGACACTTAGGGAGACGGCTTCACGGCGGCGGCGACCTGTTCAACCATCTGAATGAGGAGATCCTCCGACGTGGCAAAGTTGAGACGGGCGTAACCCTCACCGACTGCACCAAAGAGAGCCCCCTCGTTCAAAGCCACCCGCGCATGCTCGAGGAAGTGATCGGCCGGCTTGGTATGACCATGTCGACCGAAATCCAGCCAGGCAAGGTAGGTCGCTTCCGGTGGTCGATACCCCACACCTGGAAGATGGGTTTCGATCAACTCACCGAGGACTCGTCGGTTCGACTGGAGCCGATCCATCACCGTGTCGAGCCAGTCGCCGCCGTCGGTGTACGCCGCGGTATTGGCGATGAGGCCAAACGTGCCGACACCGATCTTGGGGAGCGTGAAGAAATCGGACCAGATCTCGGCATCGCGCCCATTTGTGAGCACAACTTGGGCGCATTTGAGACCTGGCAAGTTGAACGCCTTTGAGGCTGAGGTAACCGTGACGAGCACATCTGGAGCGATGTTTGCGGCAACAACGTGGGTGGAGCCCGGATAGACCAGTGAGGCGTGGATCTCGTCGGACAAAACACGGCCGTCGTGACTTGCGACGACTTCGATTAGAGCCGACACCTCCTCAGCTGAGAAGCTGCGACCGGTTGGATTCCAGGGATTACACAACACCACAGAGCCGGCACCACGGGTCATTTCACGGTCTATGGCTTCAAGATCGAGCGTGTATCGCCCTACCTCATCGACCAAGCCGGGTACCTCGATGAACTCGCGATCTGCTCGCTTCACCATCGAGAAAAACGGGTAGTAGGCGGGGGTGGGCAGTATCACCGACGATCCCGGTTTGGTTAGATGAGCGATGGCTCGCCGGATCCCTTCGATGACGTCGGGAACTGCGAACACACGTGACGGATCAACACTCCACCCGAGACGGGATGCCCAAAACTCGGCAGCAGCGTTGGCGGTGTCCTCCATGGCGTCGAAAGACGGGTAGCCGGTGTCCCCGCGGTCAACCGCTTCGTGCAAGGCCTGGCTGATCACGGGAGCGAGACCGAAGTCCATCTCGGCCACCCACGCTGGAATCACATCGGGGTCGTAGTAACTCCACTTCAAGCTGTTCTTGACAATCGGCAGACTCATTCAACAAAGGGTACCGGCCGCTAGCGTCGACCAACTCATGAGCACACCTGCCCGATTCTTCGATAGCCGTGCCGCCTACATGATGTTCGTGCGCTCCACCAACGAAAAGGCCGCCGTGGCCGCCAGGGTTGGTAGGGAGCTGGCCGACGTAGAGCCGGGTGACCGGGCGCTGCGCATATTTGACGCCGGGATGGGCGATGCCTCGGTGCTCAGCCAGTTGATGAGAGAACTGCATCAGCGCTTCACTCATATCCCCTGGCTGATCGTTGGCAAGGAAATCAGCGTCGAAGACGTGCGTCAGGCGTTGGAGAGGATGCCGGATCGTCTTTCGGAGCATCCGGAAACCGTGTTTGTGGTCACCAATATGCACTATCGGGAGGCGCCGGCTCTCAGCCCCGACCGCCCGGATGATCTTGTTTGGAGAAACGTTGAACTCGACGGATCGACGGCTCACGAGTTCGCCAACCAAATTCACGATCTCTACCCAAGGGTGGCCAAAGACTGGGAGGTTCGCACCAGCCCCAAAACCGGCAACCCCCTTTACGTACGCCCATCGGCTCTGGTGATCTATCGCCGTGATCGAGAGTTCCTGCTCCGTCCCACCATTCCCCAGCCAGGACGTGTCGAGGGTCTCTACGACCTTGTTCTCGCATCACAAACCTACCGAGCCCGCACAAGTGCAGATCGAAAGGTCAGGACTGTCCTGGCACCTCTCTCGGCGGCGCTCGCCCCAGGCGGCCGGCTCATTGGGGTTCATGCGTATGGAAACGACCCGGGTCTGGAGATCATCCAAGCGGTCTGGCCAGGTGAAGAGCCCTTCCCGACCGGTCGTCACGAATTGGTCGAGGCCGCCTCGAGGACCATCAAAGATTCCGCTTTGAAGTTCGACCCGGGCACCAACGACGAGTCGATTTTCACATTCCATCTTCACTCCATGCCAACCGAAGAAACCGAGCACATCGGCACCCCTTCGATCCTGGCGACGTGGAACGCTGCTGCGTATGTCGCGCAGATCGATGAGACACGCCTGTCAGAAGCAATGGCCTCGGGATCGTATCTCGCGCCCACTGCAGACGTGATGCGACAACATGAAGCCGTTTGGTTCAACAACGAGTCTTATGTGATTTCCCGCGATCCCGCCTAGCTGGGTCTCTAGGCGGCGGCCTCAACTGGTTGGCGATGGCTCTTCTCCACATAAACGACAGCAACCAGAACCAGCACGGCCGCGATTACTGCAAAAATGGCGAGCCAGTGAAAGCCGGCCGTTGACTTGATGAATCCAGATGAGAATGCCGCCGTCGCCGCGAGAAGGCTCATCACTACATCGGAAAGACCCTGAGCACCAACTCGCTCTGAGCCGGAAATACTCTCTGTCAGCAGGGCAGATCCGGCAATAAACGCGAAGTTCCAGCCGACGCCAATAAGAAACAGCCCGATGAAAACGAGGATCGGGAGGTATCCGGCGATCACAGCGGTTGTAGCGCCCACACCAAGTACCACAGCGCCGACCTTCAAGGCCTTGATCCGTCCCTGCCGATCGGCCCATCGCCCAATGAGAGGAGCCAGCCCGAACATCCCAAAGACATGAGCCGCAATAACCAACGTGGACAGCTCGGCGTGACCGTGATCACGCATGTGAAGTGGCGTCATTGACATCACAGCAACCATGGCCATCTGGCTCACCGCCATTGCGCCGATGGCGAGACGAGCCATCTGATTTGGCCAGATCACCTTCCATGAGTGACTCACCCCACGGAGCGGATTCTCCCTAGGTGCCTCGGGTTCGACTCCACCGGCAACTACGAGCGGGTCTGGACGCAAGAAAGTGGCAACTATGAGGGCCGCGAACGCGAATCCGACGATCCCCAACACCAGGGGACTCACCCACTCCGACATCCCGAATCCTTTTCCGACGCGGTTTACCCAAAGGGCAAGCGCCGGACCGATCACCGCACCGACGGTGCCAACCCAGACCACCATCGAAATCTCACGAGCGCGACGATCTTCGTCTGCGAGGTCCGCGGCTGTAAACCGGTTCTGAAGGTTGGAAGCATTGCCGGCCCCGAACAGCCCAGCGGAGATCACAAAAAGCCAGAAGATCCCAGCCTGCCCTGCGACGAGACCGAGTGCGGCCCCACCGATTGCGATGAGGTATCCGATAAGGACGCCAGATCTGCGGCCTCGCCGTTTCGAGCGCAAGGCAAGTGGCGTGGCGGCGATTGCTGTCCCCAGAACAGCAGCAGCGGCGGGAATGCCGGCGAGACGGTCGCTATCCAACATCTCACGAGCGAGCAAGACGGCTACTGCGGCAACAGCACTACGTCCCGCATACCCAAAGACGTTGGCCGTCATCAGCGTGCGGACGGTGCGACGTTGAACGGCTGCCCGATCCATCAGGGGAGGTTAGAGCCAGCGTCGACCCTGTCGACAGCTGACCGACAGTCCTTCAGATAGTGAATTGACCACTCAGCCGCGGAACACGTCAGGTGCGATCGGCTCCTGCTCTCGCCGTCTCGACCCCAACCCGGAGAAGTACTGATTGGGAAACGAGTGACCTGTGTAGCCAAGGTCGATGGCAGCGTTCATCGTCCAGTAAGGGTCGACCAAATGTGGTCGAGCCATCACCACCAGGTCGGCCCGGCCCGACACGAGGATGTTGTGGATGTCGTCGATCGATGACACCGCGCCAACTGTCATGGTTGGGATGCCCGCCTCGTTGCGAATTCTGTCGCTGAACGGCGTTTGGTACAGCCTTCCGTATTCGGGTCTTGCCTCCAGCGAGGTCTGACCAGTCGACACGTCGACAACGTCACAACCGTGCTCTTTCAGCTGACGAGAGAACTCGACTGCATCGTCACCAGCAAATCCGCCTTCGACCCAGTCTGTTGCGGAGATTCGCACTGACATCGGCTTCGCATCGGGCCAAACCGACCGCACTGCGTCAAACACCTCGAGCGGGTACCTCATTCGATTCTCCAATGTTCCCCCATATTCGTCGACTCGCTCGTTTGCGAGCGGGGTCAGGAAGCTGGACAGCAGGTACCCGTGAGCGAAATGAAGCTCGAGCCAGTCGAAGCCCACTCGGTCGGCTCGACTGGCCGCTTCTACGTGTTGATCCCGGATCTGATCCATGTCGCCGGTGTTCATCTCGCGGGGAACCTGACTGTCCGGTCGATACCTGATGGGCGATGGTGCAAGGATCTCCCAGTTGCCTTCGTCGAGTGGAGCGCTGTCGTCCTCCCACATCAGCTTGGTGGACCCTTTGCGGCCCGAGTGCCCGATCTGCATGCCGATCTTCGACTCTGAATTTTTGTGAACAAAGTCGACGACGCGACCCCACGCACTGGCCTGCTCGTCGGTCCAGACGCCGGCGTCGGCGGGAGAAATTCGTCCCTCCGGGGAGACACAAGTCATCTCAGTCATCACCAACCCAGCACCACCGACGGCTCTGCTGCCGAGGTGAACCAGATGCCACTCATTGGGCATGCCATCGACGGATGAGTATTGGTCCATTGGGGAAACGACAACCCGATTGGGGAGAGTGAGATCCCGCACCTTGTAGGGATGGAACATCGGAGGGATGGTCTCATCGACCGACACAGGTGAGCCGTGATCCGATGCCGCGTACCAACGATCGATGGATTCCATGTAGCCGGGATCCCGGAGACGAAGGTTGTCGTAGGTAATCCGCTGACTCCGGGTCAGCATGCTGAAGACGAATTGCTCCGGCTCGAGATGCCGGTAACGGTCGGCGCCCTCAAACCATTCGAGGCTCGCTTTGGCCGCTCGTTGCAGACTGTCGACCTCGGGACGTCTTGCCGTCTCATAGGAGTCGAGAGCTTCGCCGATAGGCATATCCTCGAGAAGGAAGCCAGACAGGGCGATCGCATCCTCCATGGCCAATTTGGTTCCCGACCCCACCGAGAAGTGGGCCGTGTGTATCGCATCACCCATGAGCACCACGTTTTCGTGGTGCCAGCGCTCACACTTGATGGTGGGGAACTGCAACCACTTTGAATTGTTGCCAACAAGCGGATGACCATCGAGATGTTCCGCGAACATTTCCTGACACGCTTTCAGGGCGACCTCGTCACTGATCCCGGGGGGGAAGGTCTCGTCTTTCGTCTGGTCGAAGGCGAGACTCCTCCAAGTTCCCGGTGGCACTTCGACGATGAAGGTGCTGCCCTCCGAGGAATAGGGGTAGATGTGGGCCCACACCATCCCGGCAGGAGTGTCCTCGAAGATGAAGTTGAACTCATCAAAGACCTTTGGAGTCCCAAACCAAATGTACTTGTTGACTCGCAGATCGATCGATGGTCCGAGGTGAGGCTCGAGCGAGCGACGCACCATCGAGTTGGCCCCGTCTGCTCCGACGATCAGATCAGCCTCTGGCAGATCACTGAGGTCGGCGATCTCGGTGGAGAACCGAAGGTCGACACCCACTTCCGTTGCACGTTTGGTGAGAATCTCAAGCAGCTCGCGTCGACCTGTCGCCGCGAATCCATGACCGCCGGAGACAAAGCGCTTCCCGGAAAAATGGTGAACCTCGATGTCGCCCCAATGTTTGAAGCTCCGAGTCAGCTCCTCGTAAGAAGGCCCATCGGCTTCGGCAAAATGATCGAGTGTCTCATCGGAGAAGACGACCCCAAAACCGTAGGAATCCTCTGGTCGATTCCGCTCGTAGACCGTGACGTCGAAATCAGGGCGTGCCTTCTTGAGCAAGATGGAGAAATAGAGGTTGGCCGGGCCCCCGCCGATGCACAGGACTTTCATCGGGTGGCCGGATTGGCCGGGGTCAGTTGCATACTCGCCAACATAGAAGCCAGATCAACCGAACACCGGCTCTGGTAAACCTCGAACGCCGACATCAACTGCATACAGATGGCCTTGGCTGGTCTCGCTGAATCCGTCATCACCACCAATCGAGGTCACGTACAACGTGTCAAGGTCGGGGCCTCCAAAGGCGGCTGCCGTCGGCTTCTCGACAGGAAGCTCAACAATTCGGTCTAGCTCACCTTCGGGGGTCAACCGCGCGATTGCCGAACCGAGAACACACGAGATCCAATAGCAACCGTCGGCGTCGACACATGCACCGTCTGGCCAACCCGGCAGGTCGGAAAAATCGGTGAAGACACGTTGGCCACTTCGGTCCCCGGAATCAGGGTCGTAGTCGTAGGCCCAGACCGTTCTACGGGGAGTGTCTGCGAAATACATCGTCTCGCCGTCGGGCGAAAAGGCTATGCCGTTGCTGATTCCTATCTGGTTCTGAACCGACCTGTGCTCGCCTCCGGAGCGAACCTGGTGAAGCATCCCACTGAAACGATCCGATTGAGCGTCTTCATGCATACTGCCAACCCAGAATCGTCCCTGGCGATCGCACCGACCGTCGTTTAGCCGATTGCCGGTTCCTTGGGGTTCGAGTGTCAACCACGTTTCCCATGTTTCGTCGCCGAAGTCGAGATCGACAAACTCGTTTTCCATAGCGACCTTGAGCCGACCCGGCTGGGCCGTAAGAGCTATCGAGCCAGGTCTCCCCGGCGTCGAGATGGTGGCCTCCATGCCTGACGACGGGTCAATTCGAAGGATCTCCATCCCGTCGATGTCAATCCAATAGAGCCACCGCGACTCGGTGTCCCAAAGCGGGCACTCCCCCAGCTGGTTCGGGGTCGATGAGACTCGCTCTATCAAAGGACCTCAGACCCGCTCGCAGGAGCAACAATGGGTTTCTCGGAAGACCACGGGAAGCTGATCCAGAGATCGGTGCGTTTCCAAACGAATTCGGGCTTGATGACCGACCTTGACTTCTCGTAGAGGACAGAAGCCTTGGTTTCCTTCACCTTGTTGGCAACGAGGTTATAAACCATCTGCAGTGTGTGGCCAGTGTCGGCGACGTCGTCGACGATCAGAACGCTCGAATGCTCCAAGTCGACCAACTCGAGGTACGGAGGAAGGATCACCGGCATATCCAACCGCTCATCGACGTCGGTGTAGTACTCC
>CAXMPS010000003.1:0-2937 GCA_964194995.1 uncultured Gammaproteobacteria bacterium
TGGAGCCCACCCCGAAGACGGTCGACTCGCTGATGCGTCTCGAGCTGCCTGCCGGCGTGGAAGTGGAGATCAAGCTGTGAAGACGATTCTTGGACAGAAGCTGGGCATGACCCAGGTCTTTGATGAAGATGCCCGGGCGATCCCGGTCACCGTCATCAAGGCCGGGCCCTGCCACGTTGTCCAGATAAAGACAACCAAGACCGACGGCTACGCGGCCATCCAGATCGCCTTCGGCGAGGTCAAGCCAAGCAACGTCAACAAGCCGGATGCCGGCCACTACGCCAAGGCCGGCGTGGCTCCGGCCAAGCATCTCATCGAAGTGCGCGTCGAAGACACCGCCGAATACGAACTCGGTCAGGAGATCAACATCGCTGATGTGTTCGAGAAGGGCCAGAAGGCCGATGTCTCAGGCGTTTCCAAGGGCAAAGGCTTTGCAGGCGTGATGAAGCGGCACAATTTCGCCGGTCAGAACGCCTCACACGGAGTGCACAAGACGCATCGTGCTCCCGGCTCGATCGGGGCCTGCGCTACTCCGGCCCGTGTCTTCAAAGGTATGAAAATGGCCGGCCGGATGGGTGGTGAGCGTGTGACGACGTTGAGTCTCGAGGTCGTTGGGGTTGATGCCGAGCGCAACCTGCTCCTGCTGGGTGGCTCGGTTCCCGGGCCCAAGGGCTCGATCGTGTTGGTCAGGGAGGCGGTGAAGGCTCGTGGCTGATATCAAGGCGCCCCTTTACACATCGGACGGCACCTCATCGGGTGACGTGGAGCTCGATGCCGCCATCTTTGGCATCGAGCCCAATATGGACGTCCTTCATCAAGTCATCACTGCACAATTGGCTGCCAAGCGCGCCGGTTCGGCTTCGACCAAAACCCGGGCTGAGGTTCGTGGCGGTGGTCGTAAACCGTGGCGTCAGAAGGGTCTCGGCCGTGCTCGCCAGGGCTCGATCCGCGCTCCCCACTGGGTCGGCGGTGGTGTCGCTCACGGGCCCAAGCCACGCGACTACACACAGCGGACACCAAAGAAGATGAAGCGTCTTGCCTTGCGCAGCGCCCTCTCGGCTCGTGCCTCGGAATCAGCGGTCAAGGTGGTCGAAGACTTCGACTGGGCCGCTCCGAAGACCAAGCAAGCGGTCTCCCTTCTGGACGCTGTCGGTGCCAGCACCAAGACACTGGTCGTGCTGAGCAGTATCGACGGTGTGGCCGGCCGCTCATTTCGCAATCTTCCCGAGGTCATCCTGGCGGAGCCGGGCCACCTCACCCCCTATGACGTCCTTTGGGCAGACCAGCTGATTTTCACCTCTCACACCGTGGGGTCGGTCGGCCAATCGAGCACATACGAGGTCAACGAAGGGGACTTCGTCAGAGAAGATGGAGGTGAGTCCTGATGAGGGACGCAACTGACGTGATTCTGGCTCCGATCGTCTCGGAGAAGTCGTACAACCTCATCGAGCACAACAACACCTACACCTTCGAGGTCGATCCCCGCTCCAACAAGGGTGAGATTCGAGACGCCGTCGAAGCCCTCTTTGAGGTGAGGGTGGTGCGGGTCAACACCATGAATCGTAAGGGCAAGCAGAAGCGACAGGGCTTCACCGTCGGGCGACGCAAGAACACCAAGCGCGCCGTCGTGACGCTTGCCGAAGGCAACTCAATCGACGTGTTCGGAGTCTGAGAATGGCTGTCAAGAAGCGCAAACCAACTTCGCCGGGACGCCGGTTCCAGACTGTCTCGGACTTTGCCGAGATCACGACGGACACGCCGGAGAAGTCACTCATCGCCAAGAAAGGCAAGACCGGCGGTCGCAACACTTATGGCCGCATCACCTCCCGCCATCGCGGTGGTGGACACAAGCAGCGGTACCGGATCATCGACTTCCGGCGAGACAAGGACGGCGTGCCGGCCCGGGTCGCAAGCATCGAGTACGACCCCAATCGCAACGCTCGTATTGCCCTCCTCAACTATCTGGACGGCGAGAAGCGCTACATTCTCGCCCCGGTCGGTGTGAAGGTTGACGATCGCCTCGAGTCGGGGTCGAGCGCCGAGATTCGTCCCGGAAATGCTCTTCCGCTGAGGAACATCCCTGCAGGAACGATCGTTCATGCCATCGAGATGCGTCCCGGCGGGGGAGCCAAGCTGGCGCGCTCCGCCGGCTCCGCAGTTCAGCTCATGTCCAAAGAAGGCAAGCTCGCACTGATTCGTCTCCCTTCGGGCGAGATGCGTCAGGTCCCGATGGATTGCCGCGCGACGATCGGCCAGGTTGGGAATACCGAGGCCGAACTGATCAAGCTTGGCAAAGCGGGTCGGAGCCGCTGGAAGGGCGTTCGCCCCCAGACTCGCGGAGTGGCGATGAACCCTGTCGACCACCCCCTTGGTGGCGGCGAGGGCAAGTCGTCGGGTGGTCGCCACCCGGTCAGCCCTTGGGGCAAGGCCGAGAAGCGAACCCGCAGCAAGAAGAAGGCCTCAAGCAAATACATCGTGCGTCGTCGCACGAAGAAGGGTCGGAGATAATGGCAAGAAGCCTCAAGAAGGGTCCTTTCGTCGACGAGCACCTTGCCGCCAAGGTCGACGATTTGAACAATTCAGGCGCCAAACGTGTGATCAGGACGTGGTCACGCCGCTCCACAATCATTCCCGAGATGATCGGCCACACCATTGCCGTTCACGACGGGCGCAAGCACGTTCCCGTCTACATCACGGAGTCGATGGTAGGCCACAAGCTGGGCGAGTTCGCACCTACCCGCACCTTTCGCGGTCACGCGGAGAGAGCTGCGAAAAAGCGATGAGAGTCAAAGCCCAAGCAAAATTCGTCCGGCAGTCGCCCTACAAGGTGCGGCGTGTTCTCGACCTGGTCCGGGGTCTCCCCGTTCATGAGGCCGAGCACGTTTTGCGCCTCACTCAGCGCGGTGCCACCGACCCGATCAACAAGGTGCTGAGGTC
>CAXMPS010000004.1:0-7787 GCA_964194995.1 uncultured Gammaproteobacteria bacterium
CGGACCCTCCATGGTCGACGAAATGAGTTGGGCCAAAGGTTGTCTGCTTGTAGCTCTTCACGATTCGAGGCTACCGCGCGGCAGTTCTTACACTTTCGACGTGCGCCTCCTTCTGATCTCGACCTATGAGCTGGGTCGGCAGCCGATTCACTTGGCCTCTCCTGCGGCCGCGTTGCGAGCTGCCGGACATGAAGTGTCCACGATCGACACGGCTGTCGAGGATCTCGGCGCTGCTTCCCTCGATTCCTTTGATGCTGTGGCGGTTTCTGTGCCCATGCATACCGCAATGCGTCTTGCCATCGGCATCGCGTCCCAGATCAGATCCGTCCACGCCGACCTTCCTATCGCTTTCTATGGCCTTTATGCCGGAGTCGGCAAGGAGCACACCCTCGGTGCCGTCGCGGACCGTTTGTTCGCAGGCGAATACGAATCGGAGCTTGTCGAATGGGCGTCGTCGCTGAATCGGGAAACCAGTCTGGTGGTCGACATCGGCAAAACCGTTTTTCTTGTCCCCGACCGGTCGACACTTCCCCCTCTATCCGAGTACGCCCGCCTTGAATGGGAGGGTGAGGCTCGTCTGGTCGGTGCCGTCGAGGCATCGCATGGGTGTCGTCACCGGTGTCGCCATTGCCCGATTCCAGTCCTCTACGACGGGCGAATGCGCGTGGTGGGCGCCAAGGCGGTTATCAACGATATCGATCAGACGGTCAATGCCGGAGTGCAACACGTCACCTTCGGCGACCCAGATTTTCTCAATGCTCCCCGATACTCCGCTGACTTGTTGCGCCAAGCGCACCTTCGCCACCCAGATCTGACCTTCGATGTCACTGTCAAGGTGTCACACATTCTTCAGCATCGCGACCTCTGGTCCGAGCTGTCCGAGCTGGGATTGCTATTCGTGGTCAGCGCATTCGAGACGGTCGAGGAGACGACCCTGGAGATTCTCGACAAGAACCACACGGTGGCCGACATGCGGGCTGCGGTCGGGCTTCTCAGGGCGGCCGGGATCTTTATCCGCCCGACGTGGCTCCCGTTCTTCCCATGGACGACGACCGATGACATTGTCGAACTGGTGCGCTTCTTGGATGAGATGTCGCTATGGGAGGCGACCGATCCAGTCCAACTGGCGATCAAGCTCCTGATCCCGGAGGGCTCCTTGCTCGAGAAGCACACCGCGGTGGTTCCTCATCTCGACCGCTATGAGCCGACCTCACTGACCTGGGAGTGGGCTTTCGCTGATCCGGAGGCCGAACTGCTCCACAAGGAGCTGGATGCTCTGGCCGCGGCAGGTTCCGATTGCGGTGCGGAGGCCCTGACGACGCTTGGTCTGATGCGCGAGGCAGTCGGGCGGGCAGCGGGTGCCGATCTGGGCCCGATGCCCTCGTCGACCGGCCCGGTTCCTCACCTGACCGAGAGCTGGTTCTGTTGTGCCGAGCCGACTGCCGGCCAGGCGGCCGCGATCGGTCTCACTATCGGTAGGGTGCCCGGACGATCGTCTAGGTAGGAAGATTCTGACCACGGTTCTGCAAGTTCAGGCACTGGTGAAGACCTTTGGCGACCTGACCGCTGTCGACGGTGTCGATTTGGCCATCGAGGAGGGGGAGACCTTCGGATTGTTGGGGCCCAACGGTGCCGGGAAGACGACCTCGATCTCGATGATCGCCGGGCTGCTGGAGCCGGACAGCGGCACCGTCACCATCTCCGGTGAGAACATCACCACGTCTTCGGTGAAAGGGAAGCGCTCCATCGGTCTGGTGCCCCAGGATCTTGCGATCTATCCCGATCTCACCGGGGCCGAGAACCTGGCTTTCTTCGGCAGGCTCTATGGAATGTCAGGACCGGCTTTGGCGTCGAGAGTCGATGAGGTGCTCGAGGTCGTCGCGCTGACCGATAGACGTGATGACCTGACCAAGGAGTTCTCCGGTGGCATGAAGCGGCGGTTGAACATTGGGGTTGGTCTTCTCCACAAACCCGAGCTCCTCATCCTCGATGAGCCGACCGTCGGAGTGGACCCTCAATCCCGGAATGCGATTCTCGAGTCGGTCGAGGAACTGAGCGGAGAGGGGACGGCTGTCCTCTACACCACGCACTACATGGAGGAAGCAGAGCGGCTTTGTGATCGGGTAGCCATCATCGATGAAGGAACCATCAAGGCGGAGGGAACCCGTCGCGAGCTGGTATCGATGGTGGGCAAGAAAGACCGTGTGACGATCACCGCCTCGGGAGACCTGACAGGCGCAGCCGAGATTGCCCGCCGACTCCCTGATGTGTTCGAGGCAAGCCCGTCTGATCACCGGATCGAGATCCTCGCCGGCGACGCGGCCAGTCTTCTTCCGAATCTGCTCTCTGAATTGTCCGGAGCCGGTGCGACCATCACCGGCGTGGAGGTGGTGGAACCCAACCTCGAGGCTGTGTTTCTCCATCTGACCGGCAAAGCCCTGCGCGACTGAATAGTGCCCCGACCAGCAACGTTTGCCGCGTTCAGGGCGTCCAGTGACGCCCCTGCCTGTGTCCTCGTCCTCGACGCACGGCCGGTGCGCCTTCGTTCTGCGTCCTTGTCAGAGACGCCCCTGCCTCGCCCTCAGCATCGCCAACGTCACTGGACAGGGCACTAGTGCCCGCTGCCACGCTGATAGCTAGGAAGGACCTCAAGCTGAGGGTCCGAGACCGCTCGGCATTCATCATCGGAATTATCGCCCCGCTTGCGCTGGCCTTCATCTTTGACCTGGTCTTTGGAAACGCGCTGAGCGCGAACACGCTTGATCTCGATTACGGGATTGTCGACCTCGACCAAACGGAAATCTCCGAGTCGTTCGCGGGTGTCCTCGCAGGGCTGGAAGACGAGGGAGTCCTCACTATCCAAGCGTTCGCCAACCAATCCGACGCGGTGACCGCCGTGGATGACAACGCCATCGAGGCGTTCTATCTCATCGAGAAAGGAATGGGTGACGCGATCCGGGCTCAGGACCCATTCACCCTCCAGGTGGTCGGAGACATCGACGCGCCAACGTCGACGCAGATCGCCACATCGATTGCCGAGCAATTCAGCCAGGGTGTCGCCGGCGCCCAGATCTCTGTCGGCGTGACCATCGCGGTGAGTCCGGTGCCTCCCACACCGGAACAGATCGCTCAATGGAGCCAGGCAGCAGCCGTCAAGGGCCGGTCGTTCACGATGGTCGACGTCTCAGCCGCCACCCGTCAACTGGACGGAGCTACCTATTTCGCCGCCGGGATGGCAGTGTTCTTCCTGTTCTTCACGGTTCAGTTCGGCGTATCTGGCATTCTCGAGGAAGAGCGGGACGGCACGCTGGCCCGTCTGCTGGCGGCCCCGATCGGTCGCACCAGCGTCATAACCGGCAAGGCGATCCTCTCCTTTGCGCTGGGAATCATTTCGATGACGGTCCTGATTGCCGCGACGTCGCTGACGATCAAGGTCGGTAACACGGAGATAGGGATGGGTGCCGATTGGGGTGCGCCGCTCGGAGTGGCGGCGCTGGTCATCGCAGGCGTCCTGTCGGCCGTTGCGATCATGGGGCTTGTCGCTTCAGTCGCCAAGACCCCGGAGGGTGCAGGGAATCTGGGAGCGATAATCGCCGTAACGCTTGGAATGTTGGGAGGGACTTTCTTCCCGGTTGGTCAAGGCGATGACCTGCTGTCACGTCTCTCCTATTTGACACCTCATGCCTGGTTCATGCGTGGTCTGGGCGACCTGTCCAACGGTGCCGAATGGACCGCTGCTCTCCCAGCGACGGCCGCGATTCTCATCTTCGCCGTCGTGTTCGGCTCGGCCGCATGGATCCTTCTGACACGAAGGATGAAGCAATGAAAGTAGTGGCCATCGCCCGGACAAACGTCCGTCGGATGCTGCGAGAGCGATCCAACATCTTCTTCGTTTTTGTCTTCCCGCTGGCGATCATCCTTCTGATCGGTGCTCAGTTCGGTGGCGACTTCAACCCGGCCATCGGGACATTTCGGGGCGACGAAGGCGAGCTTTCGGCGGCGATCGTCGACGGTCTCAAGGCCGATGGAGACTTCGCAATCACCGAATACTCGACGTCCGACGACCTAAATACCGCCGTGGAGCGTGGCGGCGTTCAAGCGGGGGTCTTCCTGCCGGATGGGATGGACGACCAGGCCAGGGCAGGCGAGATCGTCGAGATCGGATTCGTGGCCCGACCGGACGGGTTCGGGGCCCAGCTTCAGTCAACGGTCAGCGCGGTGATCTCCGAGGTGATGACACCGGTTGCCGCGGCAGAATTCTCGAGTTCTCAGACTGACACCGGCTTCGATGAAGCCCTGGCGCTCGCCGACGAGCAGGCGGGGTCAATCACGAGCCTCGCCGTCGAGACCTCGGCCTTGGGAGAAGCAGTCTTTCCCGAGACCCTCGGTCGATTCGACCTTGGGGCTGCACAGCAGCTGGTGCTGTTTGTCTTCCTCACTGCTCTCTCGGGCTCGGCCGCCCTGATCCTCACCCGTCAACTGGGAATCTCGCAGCGGATGCTCTCGACGCCGACCTCGGTCCGAACAATCGTGCTTGGTGAGGGCGCCGGTCGGTGGGCGACCGCGATGGTGCAGGGGCTCTACATCGTCGCGGCCACTCTTCTTCTCTTCCGGGTCAACTGGGGCGATCCGGTCGGGGCCTTCCTCATCCTGGTGACCTTTTCGGCAGTAGGAGCAGGTGCCGGCATGCTGATGGGGGCAGTGTTTTCCAACGATCAGCAAGCCGCTGGTGTGAGCGTGGTGCTCGCCCTCGGGTTGGCCGCTTTGGGTGGATCGATGCTCCCCGCCGAGTTGTTCTCGCCAACGATGCAGAAGGTCGCTCATATCACGCCTCATGTCTGGGCGCTGGACGGTTTTGCCGAGCTGGTGCGTCGCAACGGGGCCGCTGCCGACATTCTCCTCGAGTTGGGAGTTCTCACTATTTACGCCGTGGTTCTTTTCGTAATCGCCAGCCGGCGTCTCCGGGCTGTGATCACCCGGCCCTAGAACGTCTATTGGCGTTTCTCCGCTCTAGGAGCACGTCGAACAATGCATGTCACTCATTTCGACGACGAGATCATCGCCACTCGCGGTGTCCTCGGCCTCGCCATTCCGGCCCGAGGAGTGGCGAAACCTCGTTCTTGTGGGTGGCGCGCGTGGCCGCCGATCTGACCAACGGCATTATTCAACAGACTCCTCGTGGTTGAATGTCCCTATGGATGATGAACGGAACGTGAAACTGGCAAGCGTTTTGGGGAGACTTCTCACCTGGATCGGATTGGCGTGGGTGTCGTTGATCGTCCTCGGGGGCATGGGGATTCTCAACCCGGGCGGTCCGCTGGGCGACTTCATCGCCAGGTTCCTCGCAGGCGGGATTCTGCCCGCCTTCGTTCTTCTGGCCGCCGGGAGGGCACTACGGAGGCGATCAAGGAAAGAGGTCGAGAGGCCCGACCAGCTCGGCCAGTCGCTTGACCGACCCCCGACGACTGGGGTCGAGCCAACGGCGCCGCCTCCGGTCAAGGCATCGCCTGCCCCCGCCCCTCCCAAGCCGCCAAAGCCCCGTCCGAAACCCACACCGAGGCCGAAGTCGCTCGAGGAGGTTCTCTCGGAGATGGAGGACAAGGGCTCGACGGGCCCTGAGCGTGTTGTCGACGAGCCGGCCGGATTGGATCTGCATACGGCTCCCAAGACCTCCAAGGAGATGATCGACGAGGCTCGCCGCAAGTTCAAGACCGACCGCCCTTAGTGGGCCTCAAACCCCTGGGCGGCCAGGGCCCGCGCCGTACGCACCTCGGCAGCGAACGCAGATCGTCGAGCCTTGAGGTCCGGCGAATCCTCGAGCAGGCCGCGGTTGGAGGCCAGGGACAGCGCCGACTTGAACAGCACCTGGCTGGCGCTCTCTCCTGAGATCAGGCGCCCCTCGATCCGGTACATCTTGGCCCTGGCGAGACAGGCTTTGAGGAAAGCCTTCTCGCCAAAGGTTCGGTCGAGTGCATCGAGCTCGTCGCCGACGACCTGGTAGGCGTCGAGGAACGGCAGCACTGCCCAGAACGCGACGGACTTTCCCATCTTTCCCAGCACTCCAGACGGCCCGATCTCGGCCAATGCCTGCTCCCAGTGCGGGACGTCTATGGCGACGTCGGTTCCGGCGTCGTCGATGAATTGGTCTTTCTCATTGAAGAAGAACTCGAACTTGAGCAGATCCCTGAATCCGAGAAGGGTCTCCCGGAAGGTGTCGATGGTGTGGTCGCCGTCGATCATCGAGGTCAAAGCCATCTCCGAGAATGCGCGCCTCACGAAGTAGTGGACCACCATGTTGCGGTAGTAGGAGATCTTGACCATCTCTTCGTCGGAGAGCCAGAAGACCCTTCGACCGACGGCTTCGTGGCTGGAGACGTATCCGTTGTCTGCGAGCCCTTCCAGGATGGCTCGCGCGACTGGCTCGTCGAAGTGGTCGACGTCATCTTCGCTCATAGTGATGCCGCGGGCCCGGACGAACTCGGCCAGGCGGTGGCAGTCCTCACCCAACTCCCGGGCGGATCGGGCCGAACCTCGGGCGGCGAGCAGGGCGATACTCATCAATGCTGTTGGGGTGACTGGTGTGGCCCGCCCGATCCGGTACATCACCTCGAAAGCTGTCTTTTGCAACTCGATTGATGCCTCTTCTTCGGATGCGACCGAGCCGATGAACGAAGCCACGGAAATCGGTTCTCCGAACCCGATGTAGATGTCTCCGTAACGCCGCCGCAACGAGCGGACAGCCTTGACCAGCCACCCGATCGACTCCTTTTCCTTGGTCCTGCCCTGGGCCTCCCGGGCGTAGTCGGGCACATCCTGGATCTGGTCGTACGCGATCGACACCGGGATCAGCTGAATATCTTCTGCCTTCCCGCGCCGCAGCGAGTCCACCACATAGTGCAACATCCCGAGTCGTGGCGGCAGGAGCTTGCCTGACCGGGAGCGGCCACCCTCCATGTACCACTCCAGGGGAAATCGCTTCTCGATCAGATAATCGAGATAGTTACGCAGAACCGTCTTATACAGCTCGTTATCGCGGAAGCTGCGTCTGATGAAGAAGACCCCGGTGCGGCGCAACAGAGGCCCGACGGGGAAGAAGTTGAGGTTCAACCCACCAGCCGTGTGATTCGGCGGCAGGTCGTTCTCCCAGAGCATGTATTGGAGGCTGAGTCGATCGAGGTTCGATCGATGCGAGGGGAGGAAGATCACGGGATTTGAGTTCCCCAGTTCGGCGATTCGCTTCACCTGGTCTTCCGAATACTTGATTTCGCCGTAGCCCATGCTGTAGAGCTTGTGGATCACCGCAGCGATCATGTCGATGACGTAGGGCGAATGAGTGGCCGCTATCTCCCGCAGGTATCGCTCCGCATTGGATCGGGCGGCAGCAGACTCGATGCCCATCTTGGCGGCCACTGCGTCGACTGCATCGAGGAACTCGCGCCGTGAGAGGATCGCCTCCGGGACGAACCGGGGAATCTTGTAGCGGTTTCCCCGGAGTCTGCGTTCGGCCTGGTCCAGCACACGCCATGCCCGCTGGGTGACAAAGCTGTCAACCGGATCGACGTGTCCCGAGGTGGAGTAGTCAGCGAGTAGCTCGGAGGCGTAAGCGCCCGTTGCGGCGATCAAACGGATCCGTCTCGGTCTCATCGCCTGGATCCATCGGGCGCGGAGGCCACGGGGATCACGAGGATCACCCGGTTTGAAAACGTCGGCCATGCTCACCGATCGCCGCCCCTTTTTGGTCGGCGCCATCCAAATAACCCGAAGCGGGATCAGGTAGATGTCATCCG
>CAXMPS010000005.1:0-4056 GCA_964194995.1 uncultured Gammaproteobacteria bacterium
CCCTGGCCCAACGTAATCCGCCCAGAAACGGATCTCATCGTGGTTGCGAGTGCCGTTGCGATCCTCCGGGCCGTCGAACACCGGCGGCGTCGGATGGCTCACCAGGAAGTGCACCGTTTTGTTGCCGATCTCGATGGGTAGATCCCAGTGGCTCTTGGATGAGAGCCTGAAGATCGCGATTTGATCGGGCGAGTAGAACGGACTGCCGTCCGGGTTCACCGGCAATAGGGCGCCGGGCATGTCCTTCCAGAGGAAATTCTGGAAGGTCCGCACGTTGTCAAAATCGATGGGATACATCGAGTAGACGGCCATGCCGAACTGACCGGGGAACCAGCCAAAGCCGAAGCTGTCGTCGGCGTAGACGAAATTGAACGGACTGGCCACCGGATCGAAGAGCGTGTCGTTGTTGAGATCCAGACCGGAGTGGATCCCCGTGTTCGACGGTGCGCTGTACCGAAACGGGTAGTCGATAGGCGCCGCGGTGCCGTGGGGTTCCATCAAGTAATTGTCATGGAACCCATCGAGCGAGGCATTTCCGTCGTCGAAGTCGAATTCGTTGATCAGGAGAACATCTGGTCGCGTGCGTTGAATGATCTCGGCCACGGCGTCCGCCTGCGCATTCCCCGGAACGCCGAGGTCGATCTGGAGCTGTCCATCGAAATTCCGGTTCAGCGACGCGTTGAACGTCGCGAAACGCACCGTGGGCGCGTTCGAATTCCCGTTGTCCGACCCGGCGGAGACCGGCAACGCAACCGCAATCAAACCAATCACCGTGGCGAGTAGCACCGCCAACCGCGTCCATCGTCCTCGTCTCATGTGGTTCTCCTCCTTGTCCAACCCATGCTCATCCAAACCGTGCAGGCGAACGGGCAGCAGCCCGTCCGCCTGCTCCATACGTTGGCGTCCTATGAACCCGGTATGTTCATCAGCAACAGCTGACCGGCCTCGAGCTTGCTCGTGACTCCGGTACCTGCGTCGAATTCCGAGTCGATGTAGAAGTCGGATCCATGTCCCTGGACATCCAGCAGCCACCATCCGCTTCCAAACCATTGAGAGACGTCGACGATGCCGCTCGTCTCCCACGACGACTCGTTGGCGGTCGCAACGTGGGTCCAGTTCGTCGTACCCAACTCGTGCTGCCAAATCTTGGCGACCGATGTGTCCTCCTGGACCATCAGGCTGGAGCCGCTCGTGTCCATGTTGTCGGGATTGCGTATCGCGACAAACGCATCGGCTGCAGAGTTATCGCCCTGGGCCAGCACGGTGAGGCTGTCGACCTTCTTCGGGTTCTTGTCGTTGAGAACCATCTTGAAGATCGATCCGTTGTCAGCAAAACCAGGTCCCACGGTATCCCGGAACATCCGTCCGGTAGTGGGGTCTGGCTTGATGCGTGACCGACCCGTATCGGCGATGTAGATCACATTCGGGTCGTTCTTGTCGTACGCCAAGTCCTCGAGGCGGATGAACTGGAAAACGTTGTGGTCGTTCGACCAATCCTCCAGCCCATCGACAGTTCCCCGCGCAATCTGCTTCGGCACGCGGATGAACTTGCCAGAGAACTCGTCGCCGGGGACGAGATCCAGATAGTCGTTGGCCCCGTTGAACGGATCGGTCTGATTCACCTTCTGGCCGTTGGCCGATGTGGCCTGGAATGCCCACAGGCTGCCCTTGTCCTGCCACACATGGGACTCTTGACTCGCCAAATACATGTAGAGCTGCGACGACGGGGCGTCGAACGTGTCGTCGGTGGTGAGCATCACCAGCTGGTTATATCCAGGAAGGGCGATCGTGTTCTCATGGTTGAGCCGACCCATGCCCGGCACCGCTGTGGACTCGCCGGTGTCGGTGTTCAACACCACCGCCAGTCCGCCTTGCCGCATGCCAGGAGGCAAACCGGCGTCGGCGTCAGGGGCTCCCGGGGAAACCGGCACGACATCGCTCGTCTCCTCGCCGGTGAAGAACGTGTAGGTAGAAAACCCTTCCGCCGGTCCTGCCATCGAGGCCGAACAGAAGCGCAGGAAGCCATCTGATGAGGGAATGGCGACTCCAGCGCCAACAATTTCACCCTCCGTCCCAGATGCAGTGCTCAGGGTCCACTTGGTGACCGAGGCGTCCTGGAAATCGGCCGTGCCGAAGAACGGAACCGTGGTCTCCTCGTGGTTGACAAACACGTCGACCGTGTCGGATGTCGGCCCCGGTCGAACGCCGATCCCGTCCGGGATCCCCTGAAAGGTCACGTCGTGATAATCGGGGTCACCGACCGTAATGATCGGAATCAAATCTCCGCCGCCGACCAACGTGATATACGGCGCCTCCGTAGTTTGAAACGGATGGGCCGCTCCAACCGGTACGGCGATCGTCATCAGCAGTGTGACGGCGACCAGTACTACGAAGCTCCTCGCGAAAATCGGGCGCGGATACGTGGCATGCTGCATGCCATTCCTCCCTTATCTAGCCTCCTCTTGACCTTCCCCCGGCGCAGCGTCCGTGGACGATGGCCTAGGACTCGCCTTCATACTGGCGCACCTGCCGGTGTTCGAACAAATCGACAAGCGACGGATTTCGTGAGCCCGGGGTCACCGCGTACTTCCGTCACACCAACACCCAGGGAATCGCCGACTTCGAATACCTACCCGGCGAATCAGACTGGCGCCCCGTCGGTGGCCACTTCGGCGAGCTGAGCCGGTAAGGCAAGCTCGTGGTGGATGGGTCGAGCGGCACAGTTAGTGAGATTCGCTGACGCTCTTACGCCGATCGCGCCGTCGTGGTGGTCCCGCACCGGGCCATTGTCCGAGACCTCGAGGCCTTCCGCGACGGGATGGCATTGGTGGGGACCTCGCTGAGCGGGTACGTCTACAACAAGGCACCGCTGCCGTTCCGAGCGAGCCACGACGACGGATCCGCCCCAGTCCAAGGCCGGCGCTGGTTCTCCGGACGTAGCTGACGTTCAGGCCCGGTCGAGGTACGCGATGGCTCCGAACATTCCTAAGGTCGACGTCCTAGGGGCAGGGATCAGCGCGATCGACATGGCATGGCCGTCGCCGAGATCCCCCCCTTGGATCAAAGAGAGAGCGCGCCACGATTTTTGCGTCACCGGGGTGCACGGCGTCATGGAGTGCCAGCGCGATCCGGAACTGCTGAGGATCCACTACGAGTCCAGGCTCACCACTCCACACCGTATGCCGCTCGTGTGGTGCGCCCGTTGGGGGGAGCCCGCCACCGATCGGTGACCGCACTGACCGACTCCGGGATCGGTGACGGTCCGGGAGGCGATGACACGTTGCTAATTGTGGGCACCATTCGATTCCAATCCCCCACGCTCACGTCAGATCGTCGGATCCCAAGACGCTATGGCGCACACGCGTCTTCCCTGCATTGCCGACTCGCCTTGAGCGCGGAACTGCCCCTGCTTTGTCCGCTGGGTGAAGGCCCGCCGCAGAACCAGTCCAGCTTTTCTTCGTCTCCCCCGCGATGTGGAAGAGAGGCAAAGCACGGGCGCCACTCACGTCTTCGTGGCCCCCGAATAGCGGGGGAAACGCGGAGTCGCTGAAGCGACCTCGCAGAGGGGGCTGCTCTCGCCGATCAAGCTAGCCACCTCACGACCGATACCGACACCAGGCAACTCGTACACTCCGACGGACAACAGCAACGGACCGGGCGATGACCGTACAACACATGTCATTGGTTGGGGGTATGACGCTCGCCGCCACGATCGTCTCGGTTCTCCTCGCCCCGCCCCTGCGCCAGGAGCCGGTCGATGCCTCCACCAGGCCGTTTCCGACCGAGGCCCTGCAGACCGCGGCAACGATCGGCCGATCTTTCGTGGGTCAGGCAGCCACGACAGCTACTGCCGAACCCGGCGGGGCAGGAATCGGGCTCGTCGACCCAACCTCCGGGATCTGGCACCTCCGCACCAGGGGCGGTGACCCGACCTCCTTCTACTTCGGCAACCCAGGAGATCTGCCGATCATGGGCGACTGGGACTGCGACGGGACCGACACCCCCGGCCTGTATCGCCAGGCCGACGGGTTCGTCTACCTGCGCAACTCCAACACC
>CAXMPS010000006.1:0-3134 GCA_964194995.1 uncultured Gammaproteobacteria bacterium
CCACGGTTGTCATCCCCTCCCAGTATCGAAGAAACAGGCAAGCACGCTGCGGGACGGTCAACCTTCCCATCGCCTCCCAAACGTCAATGCCCAGCACAGATACCGTGACCATGTCCAATGACGCTGTCTTCATCTCACGGGTGCGGCGTCGCATCGTGCCTCGGTGATGCATTCGAGACTCGTTGAGCACGGCCTGATATAGGTAAGCGCGAGGATTAACGACCGAGGCCCATGATGTAGACCACATTGACTTGACCACCGCTTCTGAGACAACATCGGCCGCATCTGTCGGCCCGACCAAGCTGGTAGCGAACCGCGCCAACTCAGAGGCGTATTTCGCATAGATCTCGGCCCTTGTCAGTGCCTCCACACCTATAGGATGCCGCCCGCCTTGTTTTCCGGCCAAGATTTCTCAACAAATCGGTCAGCGACTCCACCGACGGGAGCCGCCAGCCATCTTCGATAGCCCGATCTCAGGTAGCGCATAACCGGCAATATGCGCTCCCTCGGATGTCGCGGTCTCTGGTCAGCGGACTGCTGCAGGCCCCAACGTGCGCCAATGTTCCTGGACGGACTAGCCCGCTCTGGAAGTGCCGATCTCGAGCACTCGACGAAGTGCGTGTTATCGCCCAGACTGGGTGATCTGTGTCGACCCGCTCGAACCGAACGGAGCCTTTAGGAAGGAGCGCCGGATCGGGTTACTGAGTAGAGCTGCCACTCGCCTTCGATACCTTTGAGTCGGTGTGTTGCCGGGTCGGAGAAGACGATCTCCGAGCCGATGACCAGGTCCTGCACCGTGCGCGACACCAATATCTCGCCTGGATCCGCCTCAGCCATGACTCTGGCTGCCAGATGCACAGCGATCCCTCCCACGTCGTCGCCTCTTACCTCGATCTCGCCGGTTTAGCGACCCTCACCTCGGCTTTGCACGGTTGGGCACACAAGTGCGGTCACTGTCAGACCTCCTCGAGGTTCATGAAGAGATCGTTGAGGGACTCAGCGAGGGTGGGGTGGGAGAACACGGCGTCTCGCAGCGTCGTGTAGGGGAGCTCGCCCATCATGGCTACTTGCAGGATCGTCATGATTTCGCCGGCCTGTATACCGAGGATCGAGGCACCGAGGATCTGCTTGGTGTCTGTGTCGACGATGGCCTTCATGAATCCTCGTGTTTCTCCCATTTCCAAGGCGCGATCGACGTGCTGCATGGGGAGCCGTGCGACCTTCACATCCAAGCCGTCTGCGCGAGCCGCTGTCTCGCTGATTCCGATGCGGGCTAGTTCTGGGTCCGTGAACATGGTGTAGGGCACCGGTCGACCTGTTGTGCTGCCCTGACCGTCGCCGACCAGGTTCCTGGCCATGATGCGAGAGTCATCGTTGGATATGTGGGTAAAGGCGGGTCCACCTTTGACATCCCCCAGGGCAAAGATGCCGGGCACGTTTGTTTCGAGCCGATCGTTGACCTTGATGTAGCCGCGTTCGTCCGTGTCAACGCCGGCTGCGGTCAGATTGAGATGCTCGGTGTTTGGCACACGTCCTGCCGCCACCAACAGATGTGAACCAAGAAGGCGCTCCTCGCCAGCGCCGTTCTCGATGGTGATCTCTATCTGTGAATCGAAGGCCTTCGCCACGTTGGCGATCTCGACCCCAAGGTGTAGTGCGATTCCGTCCTCTCGCATGATGTCGGCGATCGCTGCGGCAACGTCGGGGTCTTCCCTGCTCATCAGTTGCGGACCACGCTGAAGGACCGTGACCCGACTCCCAAACCGTCGGAACATTTGCCCGAATTCCAACCCGATGTAGCTCCCACCCAACACCAGGAGATGCTCCGGAATCTCGTCGAGTCCCAAGATCGACGTCGAGTCCAGGAAAGGCACCGAGTCCAGCCCAGGGACCGAGGGAGTGACTGGCCTGGCTCCGGTATCGATCAGAATCCGTCCCGCCGATAGCGGTGCGACGCCGCCGTCGTTCATCCTCACCTCGACAGAGGTCGGCGACGTGAAGCTGGCCTCACCCATGATGAGGTCGACGCCGCCGGCCATGTCGATCATGCCCTGGGCCTTTCTTGTGAATGTCTCAACCACCGCTCTCTTGCGCTGTTGGACTTTGCCGAGATCAACGCTCACCGGACCGGTGTCCACGCCATAGTCGCCAGCGCGCCCGGCCAGATATGCCACCCTGGCGCTGGCCACCATGGTCTTGGTGGGCATGCAGCCTTCGTTGACGCAGGTCCCGCCCAGATGCTTCCGCTCGACGAGAGCCACCCGCCAGCCAGCTCCAGCCAACGCCGGTACCAGTTTGACCGTGCCGCGGGCAGCACCAATCAGGATCGCGTCGTAGATCCGGTCGTCAGCCATTTGCGGGCCTCCCCATACTCGTGCTCAGCCCAAGCGATCACCGGGGGACTGCTGTTAGGCGAAAACCCCGGATCGTGCTTCGCCCAGCTATGTCAATCGTAACCACAGGTCTACTCATCCCACGGGGCTGACGCGTACAGCTAGCGTATTACTAGCAAGCTGCGCTGCTGGCCCGTCGCGTTGACGTCGCCCTTCGCGGATACGACACATAACGACACACTCCCGGCCTCGCCGACTCACTTCGGGGCGTCCGGGATCCGGCAATATGCTCTGTCTCGGATGTCGCGCTCTCTAGTCAGCAGACTGCTGCATGCCCCAACGTGCGCCAATGTTCCTGGAGGGACTAGCCCGCCAACCGGGAGATGCTATGCGATGGTGGCGACCACTGTCGGCCGCCTGGTTCTCAACCAAGGTGAACCGACGAGTCCCGAACCGGTGACCTGTTGACTGCCAGTCAGAAACAAGAGATTCCGGCTGGTACCGAATCCTCCCTGTTTGCTCGATCGGGCTCGACGCCTAGCGATCCCGGGCCCACGTTCAGGGCGCGCTACCCCGAATCGCCGTTCGAGCCCGGCAAAACCGTAGTCTCGATAACGTCGCATCAATGAGACGACTGTGTGCGGTGGTAGGGGTCGGCGTCATGGCGGTGGCGGCATGCAGCCCCGGCGGCGCGGCAACGACCGAGGCGCCATCCACCTCGGCACCGACGACGACCGCGGTGGTACCGACCACGGCTGCCCCATCCACGACAACAACTACTGCGCCAACGACGACCACCAC
>CAXMPS010000007.1:0-8655 GCA_964194995.1 uncultured Gammaproteobacteria bacterium
TGACGCCATTCATCTCCGAGGCTCTTCTTCCACTCGATGTTGGCCTTCACGCCATACCCGTAACAGATGTGAACCGCGGTGGTGACACCCAAGCCCTCGACCGCTCTCTCCAAGGCTTGTATGCCCCAGCCAGTCACGTCATCGAGGAAAACATTGAAAGCGGGCTCGTCGAACTGGATCACGTCCACCCCGACAGCCTCGAGCTCCTTGGCTTCCTCGTTGAGGGTCTCGGCGAAGATCATGGCCAGTTGCTCGCGGTCGCCGTAGTAATCGTCAGCGAGGGTATCGGTCATGGTCATCGGACCGGGCAACTGATACTTGACGGTGTGGTCCGTGAGTGACCTGAGAATTGCGGCGTCCTCCACGTAAACGCCTCCGCTGCGGGAAACCGGCCCAACCACTCTCGGCACCGAAGCCTCGTAGCGCTGTCGGATCGTGACACTTGCCCGGTTGTCCGAGTCGATCCCGTCGAGACCTTCTATGAAGGTCGTGACGAAATGGCGTCTGGTTTGCTCGCCGTCACAGATAATGTCCAGACCTGCCGCCTCCTGGTCTGCCACTGCGAGGCGCATCGCATCAAGCTTCGCCTCCTCGAGGTGCTCGCCTTGGGGGAGCCACTCCGCCCAGAGCTGTTCGGGTGTGCTCAGCCAACGCGGCTTGGGGAGGCTTCCGGCAATCGTGGTGGAAAGAAGCTGGGTCATCAGGGTCCGACTGAAGCTGTTGGTGGTCCGACTGGAGATTACCTCGATCAATGACTCGGCCAATGGCCCTTCATCGCGCTGAGATCTCTTCTCAGATCCTTCTTGGACTCATACCGTCGCCAGTAGGTCTCTCTCCACGCGAAGCAACACCCGCGTGGCCCACCAAGGTGAGACCACTGCGGGGAGCGACGCCAGGACCATCGTCGGGAAGCGGTGCGGAGCCGACCAGGTGGGCACCCCGACCGCGACGGCGCAATCGCGATAGTGGCGATCGGTGAAAAGCATCATCAAGACGGCGGCAGCGCGGGCGGGGCTGAGTCGGGGGAGATCGACGGCGTCGACCAGCCGACGAAAGGAAGCGGCGCGTTGGGTGGCCAACAGCATGAGATCGCGGCGGGCCACCGCCACATCCGCGGCCGCGGCGCCATTTCCATCGGAGCCGAGGTGGGGCTTCAACGCGGGGTGATAGGCGATACCGCGCCGGAGATCCACCTCGATATCCCGCGTGATGTTGGCCAGCTGTATGAGCGCTGACACCTCCATGGCGTCGCGGGCTTGGTCGCCCGTAAGGTCGCCCAGCAGGAGTTGCATCACGAACAGCGCCGGCAGTCCGATTACGCGATGGCAATAGTCGAGAACCTGCTGATCATCGCTCAGAACGCCGTTCTGCCGTTCGAAAATGCCAGAGAACTCGATCATGCCGGCCGCCATTTTCTCGATGAGGCGGGAAACACGGCTCCGATCAGCGGAGCTGAGTCGCGAATAGACCTGGTCAACGAGTCGACGGCGCTCGATCAGTAGCAGGTGGGTTCGGTCGCGGGGATCGGGCGCCGGCGGGCTGGGCGGAGGTGGAGCCTTGCCCGGTTGTTCGGTGCCGAAACGACCGGCGAAGGCGGAGAGCACGTCTCGAGTCGCGGACGGGGTGGCCGATAGGTCCTCGTAGGTGTCCAGCATCCGTGCATACAGATATGCCACCGCCGCGGCCCGGGCCTCCTCCTCCGGAAGAAGGAGAATGCTGGGCGCGAAGGATCGAGCGGCGTGAGGAAGGATTGCCCAAACAAAACGCTCAGGATCCTCTATTGAGCCCAGGTACTCGAAGCGAGGTCGATCTCGATCGATCAGGGCGCCACGGGCCAGGAGCCAGAGGCGGCGGATCGAGAATGGCAGGAAGGACACCGGGCCGGAATCTAGCCAATTTTCCGTTCTGTGAGTCTTTCTTTCCGTGAGCCGCGATGTGAGCCGCGAAAAGGACTCACAGAAGGGCTATTTGGCTGGACGCGCCTTACTGAGGCGAGGCAGCGATAACCGGCCGATTACATCCGCCGGGAGTTTGAGCTTCTCTCAAATTCCCGGTAACCCGATGGCATCGGGTTACCTGCTATTGCGTCAGTCGAGGGCCACAGTCAACACGTCAGAGGCCGTGTCGGCGATATGGAACGTCAAGTCCTTTCGCACCTGCTCCGGCACATCGTCGAGATCTGCTTCGTTCCTTCTCGGCACAATCACCTCGGTCAGGCCTGCCCGATGAGCAGCCAGCACCTTTTGCTTCACTCCACCGATCGGCAGAACCTTCCCTTGCAAGGTGAGCTCCCCGGTCATTCCCACGGTCTCCTTCACTTCCTTGCCTGTGAGCAATGACACCAGGGCGGTCAGCATGGTGACGCCAGCCGAAGGGCCATCCTTCGGGATGGCTCCTGCGGGAACATGGAGATGGAACCTTCTCAATGTATCGGCCGAGTCGATCTCGAATTCTGCGGCGTGAGCCTTGACATACGAGAGGGCGATCTGCGCCGACTCTTTCATCACGTCGCCGAGTTGGCCGGTGAGGGTCAGTCCGGGTTCTCCATCCATGGCGGTGGCCTCGACAAAGAGGACATCACCTCCGGCCCCGGTGACCGCCAAGCCAGTGGCTACTCCAGGAACGTCGGTGCGATCGGACGCTTCGTCCTTCCAAACCTTGGGCTTGCCGAGGTAATCCCGCACCTCGGGTTCATCGATCAGCACCGCTGCCGACTCAGACTCCTCCGAGATCTCGTTCTGCGCCACCCCGGTGGCAACCTTGCGAGCCAGCTTGCCCAATTCCCGCTCGAGGTTTCGAACGCCGGCCTCCCTCGTGTATCGGTCGACGATCGCTGCCATTGCACCCTCGGTGACCTCGAGCTCCTCGGGCTTTAGACCCGCGTTTCGAATCTGGCGCGGCAGAAGATGATCTCGAGCAATCTCCACCTTCTCGTTGTCGGTGTACCCGTCGATGCGGATCACCTCGGTCCGGTCGAGCAGTGGGCCAGGAATGGTCTCGACCACGTTGGCGGTGGCAATGAACAACACCTCGGAAAGATCAAGGTCCACTTCCAGATAGTGGTCCCGGAATGTGTGGTTCTGAGTGGGGTCGAGAACCTCCAGCAGCGCCGATGAAGGGTCGCCCCGCCAGTCGGCTCCAACCTTGTCCATCTCGTCGAAGAGGAACACCGGATTCATGGTCCCGGCTTCGGTGAGCGCGCGAGCGACACGGCCCGGACGAGCGCCCACATAGGTGCGGCGATGGCCACGGATCTCCGCCTCATCTCTTATCCCGCCCAGAGAAACCCTTACGAACTCGCGGCCCAGAGCCCTTGCCACCGATTCGCCCAGCGAGGTCTTGCCCACGCCGGGAGGCCCGACGAGAAGCAGGATTGCGCCTGTGTTCCTTTCCCCTTCGTCGGAGAGCCCGCGCTCCTTGCGGAGCTTGCGAACGGCAAGGTGTTCAACAATTCGTTCCTTCACATCGTGAAGGCCGGTGTGGTCGGCGTCGAGAACCGCCCAAGCCTCATCGAGGTCGAGACGATCCTCCGACGTGGTTCCCAGAGGAAGGTCGAACATCGTGTCGAGCCAGGTGCGGATCCAGGAGTGCTCCGGGGATTGCTCACTCATTCGCTCGAGGCGATCGATCTCTCTTTCGATGGCCTCAGCCACCTGCTCGGGAAGATCCCGCTCATCCAGTTTCTTCCGGTAGTCGGAGGTCAGGCCATCCTCTTCGCCAAGCTCCTTCTTGATGGCATCGAGCTGCTGACGAAGGATGTACTCCTTCTGGCCTTTTTCGATGCTCTCGGTTGCGTCGTTTCGGACCTTGCGACGGAGTTCGAGGTCCGCCAGCACTTCTCTCATCCACTCCAGAAGAAGTCCCAACCGGTGGCGAATGTCGAGTGCCTCGAGCAGCTCGACTTTCTGTTCCAGTGCCAGGTCGGGGGAATAGACAGCGAGGTCGGCGAGCTCGGACGGGTTGTCCACCGAGAGGAGCCGCTCGGCGACGCCGGCCAGACCGCGATTCTCCAGGACCGCACTCACCACAGCCCGGTATTCGGTGACGAGCTCCTCGAGCTCGCCATCGATGATGTCCACTTCCGGGTACGCCTCGGCCTCCACCCACAAGGCCCCGGTCTCGTCGACCGATCCGGCTCCGACGCGGGCTCGGGCTACCCCGGAGACGACGATGTCGCCGTCCTGGTCGGACTGCTGGATCTCGACGATCGTGCCGACATCGGCGTATCGGCCCTCGATTCGCGGGACAAGGAGCAAACGTCCGTCTGTGTTACTGGCCGCGGCCAAGGCAGTCTTGGCCTCGTCTGTCTCGACTCGGACGGTGACCACCATGTGAGGGAAGACCACACCGTTGTGGAGAGGAAGGACCGGAAGGGTGAGTTGGGCTATTTCTGGCATTCGAATGTCCTTGCGGGGGTTAGAAAAGACGTGTTTACAGATTTGACACTAACGAGGTCTTAAATATGAGCGCATAGCGCACAGATTTATTCCCAAGGAGGTTACGAGCGATGCGACGCGTTCCTACAGCGCAGTCTTATTCCAGGCCCAGCTCCACCTCCGGCGGACGGGGGTGGAGGTTCTGGTTCTGGATCGTGCGAACACAGGAGTTCCAACGGAGGATGGTGTCGTCGTTGGCTTCGGGTCGCAACTCGGCGGCTTTCTCAAACCATTCCATTGCCTCCCGGAACCCGTCATAGGCAAAGGCAGCGCTGGGACCTTTGGCCAAGAGCGCGTGGGCCTGGCGCTCGACAATGATTCCGTTGTAATAGTTGCGCTCATACTCATCGCTGAGCTGGTTGGCGTAGGTCTTGGCATCGTTCGCAGAGGAGGCGCCGCTCTTGAACTCGTCTGTGATCGCGAGTACCAGAACCACTAGTGCCCGCTGGTTGTCAGGATCGATCGCCAGGACGTCATGGCAAATGCTCTGTGCCTGGACCGGCTGGTTGAGCAGCCGATAGTGCTTGGCCCGCCCGGTGGCGGCATCGATGCCGTCAGAAGTGATGGCCTTCAGCTCAAACTCTTCAGTCATCCATACCCCATGCGGTCCGACAGTAGTGGCCAGTCTCATGAACGCTTTGAAAGGCCACTAGAGACGCAGGGCGGCCACCGCAGCCACAATCGTTCCCGCCAGCGCCGTCCCATAGAACAGCCAAGCCTGGTTGCCGAGACGCCCCAGCCCCAGGTCCACCAGGGCGTACCTGAACCTGTGCGCCCAGTGGAAAAGGAAAAGGAAAACAAGGCCCACCAGGACCAGGCGCGTCAGCGGATTCCTGATCAGCGACAACAGGTCGTCCTCGGCCACCCACCCCGCCGGGACTGCCACACCGGTGACAACCACCATGGCCGGCAGGAGCATGGCCGACGCGGTTCCGCCGCCTGAGAAGAGAAGCCAGAGCAACGGGGCGGTCCGGTCGGGTTTTGAGCTCATCCGAGCACCACCCACAGCAAGCCGCCGGATACCACGAGGAAGAGGATGCTGTTGGCGCCGGCGATCACGTCGGATTCGATCTGCTCGTCACCTCGCCAGAGCACGAGCACCTTTGGGGTCAAAGCGATCCAGGTGATCGTGTGGAACATGGCAAATACGAACAGACCGACATGGATGACGACGCCTGTCGTGCTGTCCAGGAAGTCGAACAGGCCAGAGAAGGAGGCCTCGTCACTCGCAACCAGCATTATTCCTATGAGTAGCACGGCATAGGCGAGCACAGCCAGGCTGGTCAGCTCCCTGATCATGAACACCAAATAGTTTTGCTTTCGCAGCCACCATGTCCGTGGCAGCGGCCGCATCAACTCCTTGGTCATGCGCTACCGCCTCCTTTCGGCATGACAAGCGACTTGGCCCAATCGAGGGAGTAGGAAAGCTTGAGCATCTGAATCGCCCCTGCCGGGTCGACCCCTTTGGGGCAGACCTCCGTGCACTCGCCGACATAGGTGCACTCCCAGATCCCCTCGTGAGATGTGACAACGCCGGCCCGCTCCTTCTTCCCGCCGTCTCGGGAGTCGAGGTTGTATCTCTCGGCCAGAGCCAGGACCGCCGGGCCGGTGAACGACGAATCGAGGCCATAAACCGGGCAGGCCGAATAGCAAAGCATGCAGTTGATACACATGGAGAACCGCTTGTAATGGGCGACTTGGGCCGGTGTTTGGAGAGACTCACCGTCCTCGACCGGCCTCTCCTCGTCGGGAATCAGCCACGGTGAAACCGTCGGCAGCTTTTCCATGAAGTCGTCCATGTTGATGACGAGGTCACGGATGACAGGGAAGTGGGCGAGGGGCTCAATCTTGATGGTCTCGGTGTCGTAATCCTTGACGAAGGTCTCGCAGGTGAGCTTGGGCTCGCCGTTGACCATCATTCCGCAGCTTCCGCAGACTCCCATCCGACAAGACCATCGAAAGCTGAGAGTCGAGTCGACCTCGGCCTTGACGTAGTTGAGCGCGTCAAGCACCACCCAGTCGTCCTGGTAGGCGATCTCGTAGCTCTGGAATCTCGACTCGGTCTCTTCGTCGGGCAAATAGCGGTACACCTCGAGGACCGTCTGGTCAGTCACCCGTACACCCTCTCGCCGACCGGCCAGCGGGTGATGGTCACATCCTTGTACCCGATCGTGGGATCGCCCTCACCCTGGTGGACAAGCGAGTGCTTGAGAAAGTGATCGTCGTCGCGGTCGGGATGGTCGGTCCGCTGGTGAGACCCGCGGGACTCGGTTCGGGCCAGGGCGCTGTGGGCAATTGCCTCCCCGACATCGAGCATTGCTCCCAGTTCGAGAGCCGACACGAGCTCTGTGTTGAAGGTCTTACTGGTATCGCCAACGGACACCTTCTGATAACGGCTCTTCAGGTCTGCGATCGTCGCACAAGTGCGTTTCAGCATGGATTCGTCCCGGAAGATGCCTGCACCCTCTTCGAGCGTCTCCTGTAGATCGTTCCTAATTCCGGAGATGGTTTCGTCTCCTCCATCTGAACGAAGCACCGTGTTCTCCAGCCGTCTCTCCTCCGATATCGCCGACTGCTCGAGCAGTTGATCCGAGGGTGATGACACCTCGCCGGCATGGCCGACCGCCGCCAACGCGGCGCGGACACCGAAAACGAGGATTTCGGTGAGAGAGTTGGACCCGAGACGGTTGGCTCCATTCACGCTTACGCAGGCGCATTCCCCTGCGGCGAACAGGCCGGGCAGAGACGTCGCACCGTCGGTGTCGGTGTCGATGCCGCCCATCATGTAGTGGACGACGGTCCGAACCGGGATTGGCTCATAGACAGGATCGATCCCGACATATCGGACCGCCAGCTCGCGGACCATCGGGATCTTCCGGTCGATCTCCCGCTCCCCGAGGTGGCGAATGTCGAGCAGGACATAATCCCCGGCAGGATCCTCAAAGGTGCGGCCGGCCCGCCGTTCATGGATGAAGGCCTGGGAGAGACGGTCCCGGGGACCCAGCTCCATGGTTCGTTTCTGTGGGTGGTTGGGGTCGTTGAGGTCGAGAGGCAGGCCCAGGTCGTAGTCCTGGAGATAGCGTCGACCCTCGTTGTTGACCAGGATCCCGCCCTCGCCCCGGGCGGCCTCGGTGATCAGGATTCCGGTGCCGGGCAGACCCGTGGGGTGGTACTGGACGAATTCCATGTCCTTCAGCGCCACTCCGGCCTGATAGGCGAGGGCCATGCCGTCGCCGGTCTTTATGTTTCCATTTGTTGTGAAGGGATAGACCCGGCCGGCCCCGCCGGTGCAGAGAATCACCGACTTTGCACCTATGGAGAGCATCTTCCCGGTGCGGATTTCGATGGCGGTGACCCCCTGACAGCGGCCATCCTCAACGATGAGGCTGGTGACGAACCATTCGTCGTACCGGAAGATCTCGTCGTACTGGAGTGACGTCTGGAAAAGGGTGTGGAGGAGGTGGAAACCGGTCTTGTCGGCGGCGAACCAGGTCCGCTCCAGTTTCATGCCGCCGAATGGGCGAACAGATATGTGGCCATCAGGCTCACGGCTCCATGGACATCCCCAGTGCTCCAGCTGAAGCATCTCCCCTGCAGCATTCTCGACTAGCACCTCGACGGCGTCCTGGTCGGCCAGCCAGTCTGATCCCGAGATCGTGTCGTAGGCGTGGTCGTCGAGTGAGTCGGTGGTTGATATGACGGCAGCGGCGCCCCCTTCCGCCGAGACGGTGTGACTCCGCATGGGGTACACCTTCGAGATCACACCGACGCTCGTGGCGGGATGATCTTCAGCCACGGCGATAGCCGCACGGAGCCCCGCCCCACCGCCTCCGACAATCAGAACATCATGTTGGAGAGTCTCCATGCCTACCAAGCGTTGACGCCGCTAGGAACCTACTCAACATGTCTCTGGGGATGTCGGACAAGTCCGAGCTGGTGAGTCGTTACGCGAGCCCGCCTCAATCCCGGAGACGCCTGAGGTGTAGGGTCGACCTTCGCCAACGACAGAGCAACAAGGAGGCGAAATGTCTGTCTACAAGGTCATCGAACTCGTGGGATCGAGCCCGAATTCATGGGAGGAAGCCGCGAAGACGGCGATCGAGACAGCAGCTGCGTCCGTCCGGGATCTCCGGGTGGCCGAAATCACAGAACTGGATCTCCAGATCGAAGACGGACGGATAATCGCATATCGGGCGAAGGTGAAGGTTTCGTTCAAACA
>CAXMPS010000008.1:0-10741 GCA_964194995.1 uncultured Gammaproteobacteria bacterium
CTTCGATCCGCTCCTTCTACGACCCTAGAAACGAGCGCGTCCGGCTCTGACCAGGGTCTACTCGCGATGAAACGGTACGCCGATCGGCACCACGGCGTCCATCTCGCGGGCGTAGCGGTGTCCTGAGTAGACAGAAGTCGCAATCGTCCCTGGAGCCAGACAATCGCCGATGCGCTGGATGGGGATGCGATCGCTCAGGGCGTGGTAGAGGGCATCCACTGGCTTGCGCGACGTTGTCATCACAACGTTCGCCGCTTCGACCTCCGTAGTGGCACCGGTATGGATGGACTCGAGGATCACCGAGCTCTCATTGACCCTCGCCAGGGAGGTCCCGGTCTCGACTGCGATGCCAAGACCGAGAATACGCGCCTGAATTCGGTATTGCTCCTCGGTGTGCGTCGTCCAGGTCGAAACCTCATTGGCGGGTGTCGCCAGCATGACCTCGAGTCCAGCCCGCCGCAGAGCCTCGGCGATGACCCCACCCATGTAGTAGTGATCGTCGTCAAACACGACGACGGGGCTGCTTGGCATCTTCCCTGCCATGATGTCGTCCGGGGTGAGGATCGACCGTGAGTCCGAGCCCGGCACCGGCGAACTGTGCCAGCGACCGATTCCGTCACTGCGCCACTTGGCGCCGGTAGCGATCACGACGTGGTCCGCGGCGAACTCGAGGATCTGCTCCTCGTCGACGACGCTGTCGAGGTAGAACTCGACGTTGGGGAGCTTGCCGATCTGGTTGAGGCGCCAGTCACGGACCCGCGCCCACTCGGCAAGCCCCGGCAGCGACGACTCGAGCGTGACCCGGCCACCCAGCTCCTTCCGTGCTTCGGCCAGGGCGACGTCGTAGCCGCGCTTGCCGAGTGATACCGCCGCCTCGAGACCGGCGGGGCCGCCACCAACGATCAGAATCCTTGCGTCCGACCCCTTCGGCGGAATGTGCTCCGGGTGCCAGCCTTTCCGCCATTCTTCTCCCATGGTGGGGTTTTGGGTGCAACGGATCGGTGTGCCCGTCTGGTCGCCGACGTAACAGATGTTGCAACCGATGCACTCGCGAATCTCGTCATCACGTCCCTCTGCGATCTTCTGGGGCAGGAAAGGATCGGCAATGGAGGGGCGTGCCGCGCCGATGAGATCGATGACGCCTTGTCGAACCAGCCGCAACATCGTCTCGGGAGAGGTGAAACGTCCCACGCTGACGACCGGTTTGTCGGTAACGCCCTTGACCCAGGACATCGTCGCCTCGAGCCCCGCTTCCTCGGTGAAACGCGAGGTGCCCATTTCGTAGCTGTAGTCGTGCACGGTGATGTCCCACAAGTCGGGTAAGCCCGACATGAGCTCGAGCATCTCCCGAGGCTCTTCGGTGTCCTGATCGTCATCCTCTCCACCGGTGCTTGCGGAGAAGCGCACCGCGACGGCACACGTGTCCCCGATAGCTTCCTTGGTCTCCACGATCAGTTCGCGGAGCAGCCGGGCTCGGTTCTCTAGCGAGCCGCCGTACTCGTCTGTCCGCTGGTTGGAGGGCAGCAGGAACTGGTGAATCAGATACCAGTGGGCCGCATAGACATAGACGATGTCGAAACCGGCCCGCTGGGCCCGCCGTGCCGCCTCGACATGCCAGCGCTTCAGCTCCCGAATGTCGGCTTTGTCCATCGCCCGGGTCTGCACCGGGTCATTGACACCGGCCGGAATGCTGGCCGGGCCGAGCGGGACCTCGCGCGAATAGAGGTTTGCGCTCGCGGGGCCGCCGTGCCACAGCTCGACACCGGCGAGAGCGCCATGGGCGTGGACCTTGTCGACCATGACCGTGTGCCGGTCGATATCCTCGTCGTCCCACAGGGAGCCGGTCGGGTACGGCTCGTCGTCCGACGACGGATGAATCGAGCAGTACTCGGTGCAGACCGTGCCCCACCCCCCTTCCGCCTTCATCTCGCGCAGCGCTGCGACGGACCGGGGCCGCCGATATCCCATGCCCGTGCAGTGGGGAACCTGGAAAAAGCGGTTTGGCGCCGTCACAGGTCCGATACGAACCGGCTCGAAGAGGACATCGAATCGGGGATCGCGCGGCATCTTCTTCCTCCAGTGGGGCCAGGGACCAGAGGACTGTAGGCGGGCCATCGCGGTCCCGGCACCGTCAGTTTTTGCACCGGCGCTCGGATTGGGGGCAACATGGCTAAGGGAACCTCACGCTATCGTCATGCCATGTCCGGATGCGCTGGAGTGGGCTGATCGCGTGATTCGAGTTGCTCTGTCGGGAGCCGGCGGCAAGCTGGCCACGCCGATCATTGCCGCGGTGGCCTCGTCGTCCGACCTGGAGTTGAGTGGTCTCTACAACCCCAATCGGGCCGGCACCGAGATGGATGGACAGGATGTGACCGGCGACTCATCATCGATATCGGCTGACGTGATGGTGGAGACTGCACATCCCGATGTCGTGTTTGACAACCTGGCGGCCTGGCGGGAGGGCGGAATGGCGACGGTTGTCGGCACATCCGGGTTCACCCCGGATCGTCTTAATGAGTTGAGAGCAATGTGGGGATCGTCGGCCCCGTGTCTGGTGGTCCCCAACTTCTCGATCGGAGCCGTGCTGATGATGAGATTCGCCGCGGAGGCGGCGGAGCATTTCGAGGCTGTCGAGATCATCGAGCGGCACCACGCCGCCAAACCCGACGCGCCTTCGGGCACTTCGTTGGCCACGGCGATGACGATCGGAAAGGCCGGTGGCGCTTCGATCGAAGGCGCCGAGGAGCTGGTCGCCGGAGCGCGTGGGGCCACAGTGGAGGGGGTGCGGGTACATGCGCTTCGTCTGCCCGGTGTCATTGCCCAGCAAGAGGTGGCACTGTCGAATCGCGGGGAAGTGCTGTCCATCGAGCACCTGTCCACGAGTTACGAGTCGTTCGCCGCAGGAGCCCTCACCGCCGTGCGTGGCGTGGGTCGGCTAGATCCGGGTGTCCACATCGGCTTGGAAGCGGTTTTCTAGTGTCCTGTCCGGCTGGTCCGTTGATGAAGTCGGCGAGGGCTGGGCGTTGGTCGCAAGGCCGAGGACGCAGCCATAGCCGGAGCTACGTCGAGGACGAGAAGGCCGCGAGCGACGTTCTGACCCGTTGAATTCGCGACATGATTAGCCGGACAGGACACTAGGCCCGGGGCAGCCGCATTCCCCCGTCATCTTCTTCGGAGAAAATCGGGTAGACACGCTCACCGCTGAAAAGGTGTTCCTCCGGATCCCAGGGGAAGAAGATGACATTGCGCCACACGACCTCCTTTCCGGTCGGCTCTATCCCGAGCCAGGGACCAAGGTGAGTTCCTCTGGTCACCGCTTCCTCGCAGACACCCTGGGGACCGATGACGATCGAAGTCAGCGCGAAATCGATATCAGGGAACGCGGTGAGAAGCTCGGTGTAGAAGGCAGTCGCGCCGGCATGCCCTTCCCAGCGGTGGCGAGTCTCAACCAGCTCGTAGACGCAGTCGCTTGTCAGCGTGGCCATCAGGCCTGCGATGTTACGAGCGTCTTCCGCCAGCGAATGTGACTTCCAGAGCTCCCGAATCTCGTTGTAGTCATTGGGTGCTCGGGAGAGCAGCTCTCGAACACTCTCGCGTTTGTCCTGCGACTCTTTGATCAGTTGGTTGGTCATTCTGCGACCCTAACTGAGGCCTCCCAGCTCATCCGCGATAGAACCCAGGAGTCTGTTGAAGGGGCTCATGGAACTAGAAGACCGCGACGGTCAGGGCGCCGAGTGCCAGGCAATAGATTGCGAAGGGGGTCAGCCCGACCCTTCGCAGCGCCGCCAGGAGGAGTGCGATTGCGGCATACCCGGTTACCGCTGCGACAGCCATGCCCACCACCAGCTCGATTCCAAACTCGCCGGTCCCCCCGAGCTCGAGAGCCTGGGTCAACCCGGCGCCGGCGATAGCCGGGATGCCGAGCAGGAAAGAGAACCGGGCGGCTTGGATCGGGTCGAACCGACGGCCATTGCCGGCGCTGATGGTCATCCCGGAACGAGAGATGCCGGGGATCAAAGCGAACATCTGAGCTATTCCAACAATCACAGCGTCGGGTACGCGGCCGTCGAGAAGAGTGCGGGCCCCAGTGGCGAGACGCTGGCCGATTATCAGAACAACTCCGGTCACCATGAGGGCCCAACCCACCTTGGACACGTCCTGCTGAAACTGATCGAGTGAATCGGACAGGGGAAGTCCGATCACAGCAGGGATGGTCCCCACTCCGACCAGTAGCGCGATCCTGCGGCCCTCCGGATCCTTGGTGAGCCTGAGAACCTTCCCCACATCGCTTCGGTAATAGAAGAGAACGGCGATCAGAGTTCCGAGGTGAAGCACCGCGGATGCAGCCAGGGTGGGAGGCTCGATGTCGAAACCCAACTCGTTCAGAAAGGCTGGGATCACCACCAGGTGACCCGATGACGAGACGGGGAGAAACTCGGTGAGTCCCTGGATCAGACCCCAGATGATGGCGGCGGGCACGCCGGAACGGTAGTGCTCAACCCGATTCGATCATGACCGCGATTCTTCCTTCCGCCGCTGCCGCGGCCACCTCTGCGGCGTATTCGGCCTCCACTGCGACTGCTCCACGGCCGGAGTTCAGCGGGTCGTCGGATGCTGCGGCAACCACCACCGCCGAAGCGATCGTTTCAGAATCGAGTAGGACCACTTGAGCGCGGTCTCCTCTTGTTGCCCCCGATCCCAGGTCGATTTCGATCGTCCACCACCCTGACGGGACCAGAGATTCGCTCGCCCCGACACTGGAGGCGACCAATGGATCCCCCGCCTCGACATTGCGGATGGCAACTCCTCCTGACCGAACTGGGCTCAACAGTCCGGCGGGCACTTTCCTTGTCTCGACATTCCAGTCGCCGATTGGATCACCTGGTTCGATCGCAACTGTCGCGAAGGGATGATCGATGAGTGGATCTGGCCTGAGCTCAACCCACAGGGCGACCAGGGCGATCATCACGGCGACGAGCCATCGACCCCATGGTGGAGATTGAAGCCAGAGCACACTTCGACGCTACGACCGCAAAGGCCGGGGCGGAAGAGGTTTGAATCAGTCGGTGGTTGTTGAGCTCTTGGACTTTTTCTTCGAGTCGGGCTTCTTGCTGCTCTTGGTTTCCGGGCTGCTCTTGCCATTCGAACCAGAATCATCGCTCTTGGCGGCGGCCGATGAGATTCCCCTCGAGTCGGTGGCGTAGAACCCGGAGCCTTTGAACACCACTCCGCGGGCATGAAACACCTTTTTTAGCTCGCCACCGCAGGCGGCGTGCTTCTTCAAGGGCTTGTCCGAGAACTTCTGGAACACCTCGATGGTGTCGCCACAGCTCTTGCAGGTGTATTCGTACGTGGGCATGTTTTGGACCGCCAGAGACGCAGGTGCGGCATTCTACAACCGGAGCTGCGTTCCTTCCATTCCGCGCCTCTTCCATTCCGCCGCCCGGGCGTATCATCGGTTTGATGTCGACGGCAATAGCCATTCCACTCGCCCTTGCGGCAGCCTATTTAGTGGGAAGCGTCGACTTTGCTGGAATCGTGGCCCGAATGCACGGGGTCGACATCCGCGAGGAGGGGAGCGGAAACCCGGGCACCAGCAACGTTCTTCGGACCCTCGGAAGGCTGCCGGCAGCGATGGTCTACATCGGGGACACCCTCAAGGGAACGGTCGCAGCCTTGATGGGGTTGATCGCATCGGGGATAGCCGACCCTCTGTCTGTGCCCCCCCACATGACGATTCAGCAAGTGCAATGGGCGTTCGCCGCCGGTTTTATGGCTGTGGTCGGACATTGCTACCCGGTATTCAATCGATTCAAGGGCGGAAAGGGCGTTGCCACGGGCGGTGGTGTGATCCTGTTCACCGCTCCTCTGGTCATGCTCCTCGAGTTCCTGATCTGGGCGATAGTGGTACGACTCACCAAGACCGCCTCAATCGGGTCGATGCTGCTGGTTGTAATTACTCTGCCGCTGCTCGCTTGGCGGGGTGTGAGCGGGATGGGACTGGTTTGGGTTGCCTTGATGATTGCTCTTGTCGTCTGGCGACACCGGGGCAACATCCAGAGGATGGTCCGAGGGGCAGAGGAGAAGGTTCCCACATGAGCATCGATGTAGCAGTAATCCCGGCGGCTGGTCGCGGTACCCGAATGAGACCGGCCACAAGAGTGGTCCCCAAGGCGCTATTGACCGTGGTGGACCGGCCCGCGATCCAATACGCGGTCGAGGAAGCGGCCAGAGCGGGGGCAACGGAGGCGATCGTCGTCGTGGACCTCGACACCGGTCACCTGATTTCTCAGCATTTCAGCCTCGAAGGCCCTCTACCCGGCCTGGAGGATGTTCAACTGAGGCCCGTCGTGCAAGAGGAGCCGCTTGGATTGGGGCATGCGGTTAACGAGGCCGCCCACATGGTGGGCGACCGCCCATTCTTCTGTCTCCTGGCCGACGATATCGTTCGTCCCGGGCGCGACCTGCTGCCTTCCCTTGCGGCAGGGAGTCATGACGGCCGGGTGTCGGTCCTCTGTCTGCGAGAGCTAACCGATGAGCTGTTGGTCACCAAAGGTGTGGCTGTGCCCGCCTCGGCGGTCGAGGACCACTACCTGGATCTGTCCGGTGCTGTCGAGAAGCCGAGTCTCGACGCCGCCCCAAGTCGGCTGGGCCTTCTAGGCCGGTACGTCTTCACCTCGGAGGTGTTCGAGATCCTCGACAAGCTCGAGCCAGGCCGTGGGGGTGAGATCCAGCTGACGGATGCGATCAACGAGCTGGGAAGTCGGAGCAGGCTCCGCGGATATGTGTCGACCAGCGACATCCTCGACGTGGGCACGCCGATCGGCTTGCTCGAGGCTTCGGTGGTGCTGGGTGAGCACCAGTTCGGCTCCGAATTCTCGGGTTGGCTGGAAGGCGAGCGCAAGAGTTGAGATCACTCGAGGAGGCAAGGGCGGAGGTGTTCGGCGCGGTCAACGTGCTGACCACCGAGGAGATCACCCTGTGGAAGGCGTCCGGGCGGGTGCTGGGCGCCGACCTCATCGCGCCAGAATCGGTCCCGCCTTTCGCCAACTCTGCAATGGACGGGTTCGCAGTACGCGGCGAGGACGTCAGCGAGCCCGGTCGCACACTTCAGATAATCGGAGACCTACCGGCCGGGTCGGCGCCCACGGTTGAGGTTGGTCTAGGCGAAGCCGTGAGAATCATGACCGGCGCGCCGATGCCGGTGGGTGCCGACACCGTGGTCAGGGTCGAAGACACCGATGCCGCAAACGGCACGGTGCAAGTCCTGTCCACTGTTGCTACCGGCACCGCGGTCCGTGCCCTCGGAGGAGATGTCGCCGAAGGGCAGTTGGTCTTTGCGCGAGGAACCATGCTGACTCCCATGCACATTGGTGTGCTGGCCAATCTGGGTGTCTCCAGCCCGCTGGTGTTTCGCCGTCCCAGGGTGGCCTTCATGTCCACCGGAGATGAGTTGATGTCCGTGGATGGCGGCCGGCTCGGTCCGGGAATGATCCGCGACTCGAACCGCCCGATGCTCAAAGCCCTCCTCGAGGACGCCAGGGCGGAGTTGATGGACATGGGCATAGTTCCTGACGACGAGGCGGCTCTCCGCTCCGCACTCGACGCCGGGTCGCAGTGTGATGCGATCGTCACAACCGGTGGAGTGTCAATGGGCGACTACGACGTCACCAAGCTCGTTCTTGCCGATGACGCAGGAGTCGATTTCTGGAAGATCGCGATTCAGCCGGCCAAGCCTTTTGCGTTCGGTCAAATCGGCGGATCCCTGTTCTTCGGCCTGCCGGGAAATCCGGTATCCGCCCTTGTTTCGTTTGAGCAATTCGTTCGCCCGGCCCTACTGATGATGCAAGGGGCTCGTCATGTCCTTCGACCCCAGGTTGGGGCGATAGCGGCCGAGAACTTGGTAAGTGATCCGGCAAAAACCGTGTTTATCAGGGTCGCCATCACCGGCCAGCAAGATGGCAGCCCGATTGTGGCTGAGTCCGGAGGGCAGTCGTCGAACGTTCTGACGGCCGCCGCCGATGCTGACGCTTTTGCCGTGGTGCCCGCCGGTGTGGGTACCGTCGCGGCAGGGGACCGTGTGACGATCGAGCTGTTTCGGGCCCCGGCTTCTAGGGAGTATGAGAATGGAAAGTGACCGCGAGTTGACCCATCTGAACGAGTCCGGAGAGGCTCACATGGTCGATGTGGGCTCAAAGACGCCAACCGTGCGCGAGGCGACTGCGGAGGCAATTGTGAGGATGCCCGCCGACCTCGTCGAGAGGTTTCTTACCGGCGAACTGCCCAAGGGTGACGCAGCGGCGGTGGCAAGAGTGGCGGGAATCATGGCCGCAAAAAAGACGTCAGACTTGATCCCGTTGTGTCATCCGATCTCGATCGACGCAGTCGAACTCGACCTGGAGTCGACTGGGCATGGGATTCGGGTGCTTGCTACCGTTCGCACCAACGGTCCCACTGGTGTCGAGATGGAGGCAATGACCGCCGTTTCGATAGCCGCACTGACCATCTATGACATGGTCAAAGGCGTCGAACGTGCGGTTACGGTCGAGAATCTCAGGCTGCTCAAGAAGAGCGGCGGGAGATCGGGCACTTGGGAGAGAAGTTGAGTCGTTGATCGGGCGGGGTCCATAGCACTACGCTCGTCTGTAGACGGAGTAAGCGAAGGCAATGGAAGCCAGCATCTTGGTCGGTTTGCTGTTGATAGCAGCAGTGTGGAGTGTGTATCTCCTCCCCTCCGTATTCGGTGACCGCCGCAAGGCTCCGATCAACTCCACGAAGGAGTTCGACCGTTGGACCCACCTCATGGCAGACGTGCAGAAACGCACGTTCAGCCGGGGTCAGGTCAGCCGACGGGACCTCGTCCGCTGGAGGCGCCGGAGGACAATGGTTGTCCTGATTGGTTTGGCTGTAGCCGCTGCCGCAATGGCTTGGTGGCAGAACTCCTGGGGATGGCTGCTGGTCCAACTTTTCATTGACTCCTTGATCGTTCTTTATGTGGCGGCCCTCGCTCAGATGCGACAGCGTCGCCAGTGGCGGCTCAAGGTCACCCATGTCTCGGACCGGCCTCCCGAGTCGGAGGAGCCACAGATCAAAGTCATCGCCAACTAGGAGTCTGTTGATTGAGGCCGTTGAGTGACATGCATTATTCAACGGGTTCCTAGCGGTGGCTTTCGACTTCGTAGGGGATGCCCGTCTGATCCTCGACGCACGGTTTCAGGCCCGGGAGAAGGGAATCACCGGGTCGCGACGGGTGATTCGATCCTCCGCCAATGGTATTCGTGCCCTTCATCGCGGTGAGTGGGAGAAAGCCGAGGGCCTCGTAGCCGAAGCGGGAGACCTTTTGCGTGAGATCTCCGACGGGCTTTCTGATCATCCGAACATTCTCCACGCGGGATTCATCAACGACGCTGCCAAGGAGTACGCCGAGGCCCGGATAACCGCCGCGCTGTTCCGTGGCGACCAGATGCCCGGGTTCGACGAACTTGGCATCGACCCAGTTCCGTACCTTCACGGGTTAGGGGAGGCGGTCGGGGAGATGCGTCGCCGATTGCTCGACCTTCTCCGGGCCGGCGACCTAGAAGAAGCGCAGGTCGTTCTCGACGTCATGGACGAGATAGTCGATCTTCTGGCTGAGATCGACTACCCCGATGGGATGACTTCGGGCCTACGCCGGACCACAGACGTTTCCCGTGCTCTCGTAGAACGCTCCCGAGCCGACCTCACGGCGACCGTCGTCCAGGAACGCCTCCGCCAAGACCTATCGCGTACCTGAGGGTCGTGGTGCCTTGTTTGGCGCTATCCGTGCTGAGAACGGCGGATCTGGTCCAAAATCGGCCTGTCGGTACAATTCCCGATCCCAATATGGGGCTGTAGCTCAGCCTGGCAGAGCACCTCGTTCGCAACGAGGGGGTCAGGGGTTCAAATCCCCTCAGCTCCACACTTCAATAGCGTCCCCACCGGATGGTCAGTTCGCCTTCGACCTCAGCTCGCAGCGCTTTGTTCGTTACCAGTTTGCTTGCCTGGGGTCGTCTGCCCCGCTGCCATGGCAGCTGCTCCGCCCGGTGAGCTCGATACCGGTGGCGTCCACCATTACGAGCCAACTCCCGACTCACCGTCGTCGAGCCAGCATCCACGCCATGCCATCTCTTTCACCCTCAGAGAGAACGTCGAGGTCATCTCCGGAGAAGGCGTCATGCAGTTCACCCGGCTGAGCACGGAAGGCACCAGGTCCCTCGCCGACCTCGCTCAGGACAGCGACGGCTAACAGCCCACCTGGCCTAAGCCTCTCGATCATGGGTTGGTCGAGTCGGGGGTCTCGGAACTTGTAGCAGAAGAGCAGATCGACCGGCGGACCTTGGGGGAGTCCACCATCAAGGTCGAACACCTCAAAGCGACACTTGTCAGCCAGACCACTCACCGACGACAATTCACGGGCGAAATCAATAGCTACCGGCGAGACGTCAACACCCCAAACATCCAATCCACGGCTCGCCAACCAGACGGCACCTCGCCCACGCCCACACGCAAGTTCAAGCGCACGGCCCCCAGTCGGAAAGACCTCTTCGAAGTCCGCCAATTCAGGAGGAGGCCCGTGTTCGCCCCCAGCAGCCATTCCCTGTGCGGTATACCTCTGATCCCATCGTCGACGATCGACTTCGCTCATCGATCGCCACGATAGGAAGTCGCCGCTCAGCCGCCCATGAGTGCCGTTTTGTGCGGGTTGGAAACCGGTATTGGTGCC
>CAXMPS010000009.1:0-2241 GCA_964194995.1 uncultured Gammaproteobacteria bacterium
GGCGCGGTGATCAACATCGATGCGCAGGATCGACCCGAGGGTGGTTTCTATGTTCTGCCCGTTGCCGATCGGTCCGTGCGACGGTGGACTGTCGGCGAGCCCGTCATTAGCACCACCACCGTCACCCAGCGTGAAGTACAGGAACCCGTCAGGACCGAACGCGACGTCGCCAGCATCGTGGTTGAACTGCGGCTCGTCGACGGCGAACAGGACGAGCCCCGAACTCGGATCGGCAACGTTGGGATCTCCGGCCGACACCCGGTACTCGGCAAGGACCTCGCTATGGCAACCCCGCGACGTGCCGAAGCACGGCTCCCCCGGGTCGCCAGAGCGAGGGACGCTGTACCGCACATAGAAACGTCCGTTCCCTTCGTAAGCGGGATGGAACGCCACGCCAAGCAGTCCGCGCTCATCGAAAAACGCATTCAACGTCGGCAACAGGCCAGAGATGTCGAGGAACGGAGCCGCCAAAAGCGTCCCGTCTTCGACAACGCGGATTTGACCCGTCTGCTCCACAATGAACAAGCGGCCGGAGCCATCGCCGGCATGAGTCAGCCCCACCGGTGCCGTCAGCCCTGAGGCGACGGTCTCCAGTTCGACGATCGTCGGGCCGGAGGCCGCGCCTGTCGGCGCCACGACCACCAACAAGAGAGCCACTGCCGCCGCCAGGATCGCCATCTTTCGCATCGTTTCCATCTTTCGTAGACGCCCAATCACTACAAGCCGAACCTACACGATCAGCACGGAGGGTGCCCAGCGAACACGCCGGGCGCAGGATACCGGGGTAGCGCATATCGGCACACATGCGCTACCTGAGGAGCCGAGGAGAACCACCCATATTGCCGGATATGCGCTACCTGTCTGCTGCGAATCGCTCGGCGAACTCGAACAGAAATGTCGGATCATTCATGCCTGGTGATTGCCTGCTGGTGGCTCAGCTACTGCCGATCTGGATGACTGTGACGCCTTCTGGGATCGACTAGCTCGGGGTCAATCGATCTGTTGGAAACCCGTCTGGGGAGTAAGGGCGTGGTTTCATCGTCTGGAGACGAGGAGGTAGGTGTTCATGTCCCCCTTCCCTTTCACCGAGATGACGCCGCGGTGCTCGCACACGAACCGGTCCCGGATCAGCTCGTAGGTCATCTCGGTCACCTGGATCGATCCTGGAATGCCTTCGGATTCCAGGCGGCTGGCGACATTGACGACATCTCCCCACAGGTCGTAGGAGAACTTGTGCGTCCCGACAACCCCAGCGACGAGCGGTCCCGAGTTGATCCCAATCCGAAACTTGATGTCATGGCCGTCGAACCGGGTGGTTTCGGTGTGATCGCGGATACGCAGCGCCAACTCGGCAATGGCGTGTGCATGATCAGGCCGTGCCTGGGGAACCCCTGCAGCAACCATGTATTCATCGCCCACGGTTCTGATCTTCTCCAGGCCCAAGTCTTGGACAAAACCGTCGAAGGTGGCGAACACGTCGTTGAGCAACTTGATGAGTTGGGGAGGAGTCATTGTGGCCGACATCGGAGTGAAGCCGACCATGTCGGCAAACAAGACCGACGCCGACTCGTAATCGTCCGCGATCAACGCGTCATCCGACTTGAGCCGCGTTGCGATCTCGTCGGGAAGGATGTTGTGCAACAAGTCGTCGGATTCCTGCTGGAACCGGTCACGCTGCCGCACGAAGTAGATCATGGCAAGGAGCATTACAAACCCGAGAAGAACGATATTGAGCGCGATCTCAGCTTCCGGGGTCTCAACGACGTAGAGCGGATCGACCAAGTTCGGTACTGCCAGGGCGATCGCGACTGTCGCCACGAACGCCACAAACCACCAGACCGCCACTCTGACGCCGAAGAGGATCAGGATCAGGACCACGATGGCCACGCCGAAGATGGGGTCGATTGCCGAGGCCACCGGCCCGCCCAACAGGGCCGCTAGCGGGATGCTGGTCAGAAGGATCATCCCGAGAATCAACTGGACCCACAGTGAGAAGCGACGTGGCTTCCATTGCAGCGCCACGAGCAGTGGGATGAAGAGGACAACCGTGAACGCGCGTATACCGGCCACCCAGTGGAACCCGGAACCGAGCGCTCCGACCAACGAAGGGATCGTCAGGACAGTGGCGATCCACATGACCGCCAAGAAGAGCCGACGCTTGGCGCGCTGTTCGAGGGTCTCCTCCGGATAGGCACCGAAGTGGAGCAACCAGTCCCAAATGCGGCTCAGTTGAGGCCTCAG
>CAXMPS010000010.1:0-1387 GCA_964194995.1 uncultured Gammaproteobacteria bacterium
GAAGAACCCACGACGGCTGCCCGGCTCCTCGGTGACGCGAACCGTGCATTCACGACGGTGCCGCTCTATCGTGAAGGCGGTTTGGCTCGCAACCGAGGCACCAATGTCCGATCCCGTCACCCGCCTGAACGCCGCCCTCGAGGGCCGTTACCGCATCGAGCGCGAGCTCGGTGTGATCAGCCCCCAAGAGCGGTACCACCTACTGTGTTAGTCCCATCACCTCCTTGGGTGTGGGCAGAGGGCCTCTGAGCCTTGGGAGATTCAGGAAGCCTGGATCGGGCCGGATAGCTTCTGGGGCTGGAGGTTGGTAGGCAAGAGAGCTGTGGGGTCGGATGGTGTTGTACTCCCGCCTCCACTGTTCGATGAGCACCTTCGCCTCCTCCAATGAATAGAAGATCTCGCGCTTCAAGAGCTCCTCGCCGAGCGTCCCATTGAAGCTCTCGTTGTAACCATTCTCCCACGGGCTGCCCGGCTCGATGAACAGCGTCTTCACAGCCAGCTGCCTCAGCCATTCACGAACCACCGTGGCCGTGAACTCCGGGCCATTATCGGACCGGATGTTTGCCGGTGGACCGTGCTGGACAAAGAGCTCACTCAGCGTCTGTAAGACATCGTCCGACTGAAGTCTCCGAGCCACCACAATCGCCAGGCACTCGCGGCTGTACTCATCCAATACCGTCAGCATCTTCAGCCGTCGACCGTCCTGGGTCCGGTCCGCTACGAAGTCATAGGCCCACACGTGGTGCCGGTACAATGGACGGAGCCGGATGCAGGAGCCGTCCGTCAACCACAATCGGCCCCGTTTGGGCTGTTTCTTCGGCACCTTGAGGCCTTCCTGCCTCCAGATCCGCTCCACACGTTTGTGGTTCACCACCCAGCCCTCCGTCCTCAACATCCCGGTCACCATTCGGTAGCCGTAGCGTCCAAATCGCCGGGCCACTTGGACCACGTCCTCCCTCAGCGCCTCCTCGTCTTCCCTTCTCTTGCTTCGGCGGCGCTGCGTCGAACGGGCCTGGCCCAAGACCCGACATGCTCGCCTCTCGCTCACCCCGAGCCGCTGACGGACCCGGACCACACATCGTCTCCGCCGCTCGGGGCTCAGAAGTTTCCCTTGGCCGCCTCCTCAAGGATCAGCTTGTCCACCGTCAGATCGGCCACTGCTCGCTTCAGGAGTTGGTTCTCCTTCTCGAGATCCTTCAGCCGTTTCGCCTGGCTCGTCTTCATCCCGCCGTACTCCCGACGCCACCGGTAGTACGTCTGCTCGCTCACCCCCAGATCCCGGCAGATCTCTTTGATCTTCTTCCCGTTCGCGATCCCGACTTCGGCACGCCGCAGTGCGTTGATGATCTGTGCCGTAGACACGTTCTTCCGTGCTGCCATGATGATC
>CAXMPS010000011.1:0-13224 GCA_964194995.1 uncultured Gammaproteobacteria bacterium
AACTTGCAGATCAACGCGGTATTTGACGACATCGAGGCATTGGCCATAGGTGATCCGCTGGACGCACCGCCACCCACTGTTCCCGAGACATCAACCACGTCCTCGACAACCACGACCGAGCCTCCAGCCGAGGGCGAAACCACGACCACGACCCTTGCCCCGCTTCCAACTCAGATCGCCGGGATTTTGTTCATCGATGTTGACGGCGACGGCGAATTCAATCCCGAGGCCGAAGGTGACCGAGTGGATCAGGGCTTGGAGCGAGTCACGGTCCAGATCTCGTCGAGTGGCGATCTGCAGACGGTCACCTCAGGTGCCGACGGTGTGTGGTCGGTGGAGCTCGACGCAGGGACCACGGTGATCAGCGTCGATGCGGAGGATGAAGAGATCCCCGACGGCTATGTCGTCGACACCCAGAACCTTTCCCAGTCTGTCACCTGTGGGGCCGGCGAGCAATGCGCAGCCGATTCGATCGGTTTCAGGGTCAATCTCCGTCCCCTCGATGAGGTGACCGCCCAGATCACATCGACCTATTTGCTGTCCGTCGAAACTGTCAACGTTCTGGTGGCTGCGGCCGCTGACGATGTGATACGTGCTGCGTTAAACGAGCCCTTGCATCTGCCGACCATCCGAGAGGCCTCGCTGTCAAGGGTCCTTCAGGAGTTTGGGATCAGGGTCACCCCCGAACAGTTACCCGAGTCCAAGGCTCGTCAGCAATCGAGCCCACCTTTCGTCTTCCACTCGGACACCGGTCAGGACATGCTCGGTGGGGAGGCGGCGGGTGAAGTGGTAGCCACATTTCTCCAGGCCAACTTCCTGGTGGATGAGGCCCTCACAGCCTCAGCCGAGGACGACGCCGCCCTGGCTGTCGTCGCGGTTGATGTCGACTACACCGAGGGTCAGATCATCGTTCAGGGCGGGGAGCCCCTGACACAGCTCGACTTCGACGCTCTGAGCCAGACGGGGGCCCTGGTGGACCCGGTCCAAGCGCAGGGGGGCCTCCTGGCTGTGCTCGCGGTCCTGGCCGGACTGCTCGGGCTCTACCTGTCCAGGTTCCGACGCGAGTTTTGGACCAGACCTCGAATGGTGGCGTTGTTAGGAATCATGATCGTGCTGGCCGCGGCGGCGGTGCGGGCCACTGTGATAATTGAACCTCAGACAAGCTGGTACGTGCTGCCGGCTGTTGCGTTCGGATTCATGACGGCGGTGCTCTTTGACTCCCGGATTGCTGTGCTCATGGCGCTCACGGTCGGCGTCCTTACCGCGGTTGGCACCCACGATGTCGGCATTTCTGTCTACGCCATCCTGGCCACGATGGCGCCGATTCCCTTTGTCAGCTCGGTCAGCAGCCGGGGAGCCTTCCGCAACGCTGTGATCTTTTCGGGGTTGACCGCTGCGGTGGCCGCGGCCGCCACATCCTGGTTCTTCCATGTCGGTCCCAATGACGTCGCAATAGAGGTCATCGGTCAGTCCGTTGCCTGGGCTTTCGGAGTTTCGGTGATCGCCTCGCTGGTGGGTCTGGCGGCTCTCCAATTCTTCGAATCGGCGTTCGACATCACCACGACTCTGGGGCTGCTCGACCTGACCGACCGCAATCACAAGGCCCTTCAGCTTCTCCAAGAAGAGGCGTTCGGGACGTTCAACCACTCGCTCATGGTCGGAACGCTGGCTCACGCGGCAGCGAGAGCGATTGGTGCGAATGCCCTTCTTGCCCGAGCCATGGCCTATTACCACGACCTAGGCAAGACAGAGAACCCGACGTTCTTCATCGAAAACCAGTTCGGCATACCCAATCCTCATGACGAGCTAGATCCACGGGAGTCGGCCGAGATCGTCCGCAGCCATGTCACCGATGGGGTGGCGCTGGCGAGAAAGTTCAAGATTCCGTCTGACGTAACCGCGGCAATTGTCAGCCATCACGGTGATGGAGTCATGCGGTTCTTCTATGAGCAAGCTCGAGGCCAGTCGGACGGGGACGTGAACCCGGACGACTTCCGACACATCGGACACAAGCCTCGAAGCGCGGAGACGGCGATAGTGATGCTGGCTGATTCGCTGGAGGCGGCCTGTCGGGCGGTGTTCCAGACCGAGGAGCCGACACCGGTGGCGATTGAGAAGGTCGTCAATCGGATCATCGATGAGAAGCTCAATGACGGCCAGCTACAGGAGTCGCCGCTCACACTCGCTGAGCTGACCCAGATCCGCCAGGCCTTCCTGGACTCCCTTGTTGGTCATTACCATCAGCGGATCGCATATCCGAGTTTCCCAGGACACTGATGGTTTCTTCGGAAGCGAAACCCCGTCGTTGAGCGTATTTCTGGCAGACGAACAGAAGGAGAAGCTGGATCTGACCGGATTGCACAGCCTTGCCGAGCTGGTCCTCCGCGAGGAGAATTACCCCGATTCCACAGAGTTGACAGTCCTGCTAATCGATGAGTCGGAGATGTCGTCCTACAACGCGCGGTTTCTCGATCGTGAGGGGCCCACCGATGTCCTCGCCTTTCCCGTGGAGGAGCTCAAGGCCGGTGAGGTACCCGAGATCGATCCGTTCGGGCCGCCCTTGATACTGGGCGATGTGATCATCGCCCCCACCTATGTGGGCAAGCAAGCGGAGGAAATGGAAGTGAGCCTCGAGGACGAGATGGCTCTAATGGTGACACATGGCATCCTTCACTTGATCGGCTACGACCACCAGACCGAACAGGAAGCCGAGCTGATGGAGGGCCGGGAGGGCGAGATTCTCAGGTTGGTCGGACGAGTTCGCCGATGAGCGCTGCCGCAATCTTGGTGGCGATGTCTGCGCTTGTCATCGCGTCCTGGATGAGAGCTGCGGGCAGCGCGATTGCGAGAATCCCACGGGCAGACGCTCTGCGAGACGCATCCGAAGGAATCAACGGGGCCGAACGGGTGGCCGAACTCCTCGAGGAAAGGGAAGCGATCACACCGGCTGTCGGACTGGTCGCGTCGGCCCTGCTTTTGATCGCGGCCGTGCTGACGATGGCCGTTGTCGTCCCCGGCACGTCCGGAGGGGGAACCTTGCTGATCGCTTTGGCAGTAGGTGTGACTGTCTTTCTGCTGGGGGACCTGCTGCCCAGGCAACTAGGTCGAAGGTGGCCGCAGGGCGTCGGGTACCGCTCGTCAGGGCTGCTCAAGGTGGCGATCAGCCTCGGGGCCTGGGCCATCGAATTGATGCCCGACGCGAATGAGGAAGATTCGGATTCTGGGGTGGGACCTGCCTACGAGGTCGACGAAGGTCACGAACGCGAGCTGATCGACTCGGTTCTCGAATTTGGCGAGACGGTGGTGCGTGAAGTGATGACCCCCCGACCCGACATGGTGACGGTGCCTCTCGGCGCAGATCTCGACGAACTGGTCTCGACTGCCACGGAGGAGGGTTATTCCCGGGTTCCGGTCACCGACAACGGCGACATACTCGGATTGGTCATCGTGAAGGACCTGCTACCCCTTCTCTCTCACGGAGAGCGACCATCAGTCGCGCAGATGATGCGACCCGTCGAGTTCGTGCCGGACAGCAAGCTCGCCTCAGCCCTGCTGGCGGAGATGCAGGAGAGTCATGCCCATCAGATGATTGTCGTTGATGAGTACGGTGACGTGGCGGGGCTGGTGACGATCGAAGATCTCCTGGAGGAACTGGTCGGCGAGATCGCCGACGAGAGCGACGAGGAAGAAGTGTTCCTCACGCCGTTGGGCAACGGAACCTGGGCGGTGGACGCCAGGCTTCCTGTGGAGAATCTTGCCGATGCCGCCGGTGTTGAGCTTCCCAATGAGGACTGGGACACGGTCGGAGGGCTGGTCCTGGGGCTGGCCGAGCGAGTGCCCGAGGAGGGAGAACGGTTCAAATACGAAACCCTCACACTCACTGTCACTCGTATGCAGGGGCGCCGGGTTTCGGAGGTCGAGGTTTCCGTCGCACAGATCGTCGAGGCCGGGTGAAGTCGGGTTTCGTCCCGGTAGTGGGGCGCCCCAACGTAGGCAAGTCCACACTGGTCAACCAGATGGTCGGGTCGAAAGTCGCCATCACTTCGACCCGTCCCCAGACGACCCGGAATGCCATTCGGGGAGTCGTCACCGGGCCAGATCCTGGCAATCCTGACTATCAGATAATCCTGGTCGACACTCCTGGGCTTCACAAGCCGCGCACCGAGTTGGGAAGTCGGCTCAACTCTCTCGTATATCGCACCCTCAGTGACGCGGACGTTGTGGTTTTCGTGGTCGATGCCTTGATGCCAATCGGACCTGGCGACAGGTTGATAGCCGACCGGCTCATGGAGGCGAGGTCTGGGGTGATTCTCGTGGTCAACAAGCTGGACAAGGCCGGTCGAGGTGAGACCGTCGCACAACTTGGCGAGGCTGGGCAGTGGGATTTCGACGCCTATGTGCCTCTGTCGGCGCTAACCGGGGACGGTGTGCCGATGCTGGTGGACGAGATTGTCGGGCGGCTGCCTGAGGGCCCGCTCTACTACCCGGCGGGCATGATGTCCGATCAGCCGGAGACCCTCGTCATCGCCGAGATCATCAGAGAGAAGTTCCTTGATCGGTTGCACGACGAGCTACCACATTCGTTGGTTGTCAGGGTGGAGGACGTGGAACAGCGAGATGATGGGCTGATCGACATCGCCGCGGACGTCATTGTTGAGCGAAAAAGTCAGAAAGGCATCGTCATAGGCCAGGGAGGTTCCCTTCTCCGGATCGCGGGCACCGAGGCCCGTGAGGACCTGGAGGGGATTCTGGGGGATCGGATCAACTTGAGGCTCCATGTCACCGTCGAGAAGGATTGGCAGAGGCGGCCCCAGTTGCTAGATCGTTTCGGGTTCGAGTCCTCCTGACGCTGTTGTCGCTGCTCTTGGGGGCACTAGCGTCACATCATGCGTCCCGCCGACTACCAATACCTGAGTCTCGATTTGGAAGATGGCGGCGTCCTCGTGGTGACGCTGGACAGCCCCGAGAGACTGAACGCCGTAAGCGAACAGGGACATGCAGAGCTGACCCGGATCTGGACCGAGGTCGACGCTGACTCCGCGGTGAGGGCAGTACTTCTGCGCGCCGAAGGAAGGGCCTTCTCGGCCGGGGGTGACTACGAGATGATCGACCAGATCGTCAAGAATCACGAGAGCCACCGCCGGATTCTCAAGGAGGCCCGAGATCTCGTAAGGAACATCATCGAATGCTCCAAGCCGATCGTATCGGCCATCAACGGCCCGGCCGTGGGAGCAGGGCTGGCGGCGGCCCTGCTGGCGGACATTCCGATTGCCGGTCAATCAGCAAGGATTCTCGACGGGCACACGACCCTCGGGGTCTCCGCGGGAGACCACTCAGTGGTGATCTGGCCGATGCTCATTGGAATGGCTAAGGCCAAATACCACCTCCTCACAAATCAACCCATCGACGGGGAGGAGGCGGAACGGCTAGGTCTGGTTGCCATGGTTGTGGCTGACGATGTATTGGATGAGACGGCTCGCTCGGTGGCGGCCCAGCTTGCTGCAGGTTCAGCAGAGGCGATCCAGTGGACCAAGCACACGCTCAACCATTGGCTCCGGGCTGCCTATCCGGCGTTTGATGCCTCCGTCGCCTATGAGTTCCTTGGGTTCCTGGGGCCGGACGCCGCAGAGGGCCTCGACGCCGCCCGGGAGAAGCGCCCTCCCAGTTTTGGGTGACCGTTAGGTGTTAGGAGCCCGTTGAACAATGCATGTCACTCATCTCGACGACCAGGTCATCGCCACTCGCGATGTCCCCGGCCCCGCCATTCCGACCCGAGGAGTGGCGAAACCTTGTCCTTGCGGATGGCGCGCCTGGCCGCCGATCTGACCAACGGCATTATTCAGCAGACTCCTCCAGACCGTCGCAGGCGTCGGCCAGGTCGAGGTCCTTCGGCGTTAGTCCCCCCTCAGAATGGGTGGAAAAGGTGAGGGTGACCTTGTTCCACCGGATATCGATATCGGGGTGGTGGTCGGCCTTTTCTGCGAGGAGAGCTACCTGCGTCGTGAACCCCATCGACGATACGAAATCGGCATGCGTATATGTCTTGATGATCTCTTCTCCCTGGCGTGCCCATCCGGGGTGGGCCTCGAGGAATGCCTGGATCTCTGCGTCGCCAACAAGTGCCATGTGTTCTTGACCGTAGTCTCCTAGACCTAGTCCCTCGCGCCTCGTCCCGGCTTGGACGGAAGAGCAATGGTCACCAACCCAACCCGGATACGCTGCACTTCATATGGCTATCAGACACGACCAGGGCATCGTGCTTCGCTCCTATCCCTTCGGTGAGGCGGATCGCGTCGTCGTAATGCTCAGCCCCAACAAGGGGAAGATCAGAACGGTGGCAAAGGGGGTCAGGAAGACCAAAAGCAGGTTTGGCGGCCGTCTGGAGCCTTTTACTCATGTAGATCTGGTCCTGTATGAGGGACGCAATCTCGACACCATCACCCAGGTTTCGGTCATCGAGCCCTTTCCGAAGCTGCGGACCGACCTCGATGCAGTTATCGCAGCCGGGACCATGGTGGAGGCAGCCGACGCCGTAGCCCAGGAGGACGAGTCTTCGATGCGCCTATTTCTGCTTTTACACAGGGGGCTCCGCTCCCTCGAGTCGGGTCAGAGATCACCTGATCTGATCACAAGTTTCCTGCTCAAGCTGGCGGACGTTGTGGGAGTTGCCCCGGCACTCGTGGATTGCGCTTCGTGTGGGCGGGTCGACGATCTGCACCGCTTCTCGTTTGCCGGTGGCGGCGTTATCTGCGATCGGTGTCGGACCGAGGGAGCGGTGCGGCTCCGCAGCGGGATCACCGAGTATCTAGCTGCCCTATCGACGGCTGACTTCACGGAACTACCCGGCACCAACGACGTTCTCGCCGGTGAGGCCATGGGAATAGCCCGCAGGTTCGTCGAATACCACCTCGACCGAAAGCTTGTCTCCCTGGCGGTCATGGAGTGAGCCTCGATCTGGCGGCCATCGACCCCGATCGGATTCCCCGCCATGTCGGTCTGATCCTCGACGGCAACGGGAGATGGGCCAATGCGAGGGGTCTGGAAAGAACGGCGGGCCACGCCGCAGGGGAGGCAGCGCTGTTCGACACGGTTGAGGGCGCCGTCGAGATAGGGATCGAATGGATAACCGCATTCACCTTCTCCACCGAGAACTGGTCACGGTCGGCCGAAGAAGTCGAGTTTCTGATGTGGTTCAACGAGGATTTGCTGCTGCGACGGCGGGACGATCTCGATGCCCAAGGTGTCCGGATGCGTTTCGTCGGTGACATGGATGACCCGAGGATTCCCGACCGAAACCGTCTTCATATGGCGGACGCCGCCAGCCAGACGGCCGGGAACGATCGTCTCAATCTGGTGTTCGCCTTCAACTACGGAAGCCGCACGGAGCTGGCCGACGCGGCTCGCCACCTGGCCAGCCGGGTCGCCAGGGGCGAGATGTCCATCGACGAGATCGACGAGGATTCGGTTGCCGCTTCGATGTACATCCCGGACATGCCCGATGTCGATCTCATCATCAGGAGCTCCGGGGAGCATCGGCTCTCCAACTTTCTTTTGTGGCAGGCCGCATATGCGGAGTTCTACTTCCCGGGGATACTCTGGCCGGACTTCGATCGTCAAGCACTGGTCGATGCGGTCGTGGAGTACCAGCGGCGGGACCGCCGTTTTGGTACTGCACTCGACGAACCCCAGGTTGACTAAGCCGCGGGACTGAGGCACCGTTCACGGCTCACATGACCGATGTAACGCTCGACACCATCTCCAACCTCGCCAGAAAGCGGGGTTTTGTCTTTCAGGCCTCTGAGATCTATGGAGGCCTCCGTTCCGCTTACGACTACGGCCCACTTGGCGTAGAGCTGCTCCGTAACGTGAAGGACGAGTGGTGGCGGTCGATGGTCCAGGAGCGCGGCGATGTGGTTGGCCTCGACTCGGCGATCCTTCAAGCCCGGCAGGTCTGGCAGGCGTCCGGGCATGAGGAGGTCTTCACCGACCCGCTAGTGGAGTGCCGCGAGTGCAACAGCCGATTCCGGCTCGACAAACTCGACGACCCAAATCAGTGCCCTAATTGTGGCAACCGTGACACATTCACCGACCCCCAGCATTTCAACTTGATGTTCCGAACCCATATGGGTCCGGTTGATTCCGACGACAACCTGATCTACCTCCGACCCGAGACCGCCCAGGGAATCTTTACCAATTTCGAGAACGTGCGTCGTACCAGCCGTCTCAAGCTTCCGTTTGGGATCGCCCAATTGGGTAAGTCCTTCCGCAACGAGATCACACCCGGCCAATTCGTCTTTCGGACCCGAGAGTTCGAGCAGATGGAGATGGAGTTCTTCTGTCGGCCGGAGGAGAGCTCTGAGTGGTTCCAGTACTGGCAGGAACACCGATTCCGGTGGTACATCGACCTCGGTATGACCGAGAGTTCGCTGCGCATTCGACCCCATGACGAAGACGAGCTGAGCCATTACTCATCGGAGACCGTCGATGTCGAGTACCTGTTTCCCTGGGGCTGGGACGAGTTGGAGGGCATCGCCAACCGAACCGACTTCGATCTTCGACAGCACTCAGAACACTCGGGGGAGGACCTTCGCTACTTCGATCAGGAGGCCAACGAGAAGTTCTTCCCCCATGTGATCGAGCCGGCGGCTGGAGCCACTCGAACCACGTTCGCCTTCCTCATCGACGCCTATTCCGAGGAAACGGTCAATGACGAGATTCGCACAGTCTTGAAGCTGCACCACCGTCTTGCTCCCTACAAGGTCGCCGTCCTGCCCCTGTCGAAGAAGGCCGAGTTGATCGAGCCGGCCGAGAAGCTGGCAGCCGAGCTCCGTAAGCGTTGGATTATCGAGTTGGACGTGACCCAGTCGATCGGACGCCGCTACCGGCGTCAGGACGAGATCGGCACTCCATTCTGCGTCACGGTCGATTTTGATTCACTGGACGACGGTGCGGTGACCGTAAGGGACCGCGACACGATGAGTCAGGATCGGATCTCCATGGACAGTCTGATCGGGTACCTGGATCAGAAGCTGGGCTGACTTTTAGCTCGTGTTAGCGCCCAGCGCAGAGAATCGGCTACAGGCAAGGTGACATGAATCGTTCTCTCTTCCGGTGGATCGCGTTGGCCCTCGTAGCTGTCGCTGGCGCGGCCCTCGCATATGTCTTCCTTGCAGGCGGATCTGTGGAACCGTCGACCGACCTGACTACGCCAACCATCGCATCGGAGACGACCCTTGGCAACGAAGCCGGTTCTGCAAGTACCTCCAGCACGGGCCCGGTCGGAGTCGTAGCGTTCGTCATCGATGCCGAACAATCGGAGGCTTCGTTTCAGATCGACGAGGTGTTGCGAGGTTCACCAAACGCAGTCGTAGGGACCACTTCGCAAGTCGCGGGACAAATTCAATTTGATCCAGCCGACCTGAGCAACCTGGAGTTCTCCCAGATCGTCATAAATGCTCGGACCTTTGACACAGGCAGCGGGTTGCGGGATCGGGCGATTCGAGGCCCGATCATTCTCAACTCCGCCCAGGATGAGTTCGAATTGATAATCCTTGACTCGGCGTCAGCGAACGGACTCAACGGCCAGGCCAGTCCCGGGGACGCTCTCTCGTTTACCGTGACGGGTGACCTGACAATCCAATCGACGACCAATTCGGTGACCTTCGATGTCGTGGCAGAGCTGGTTGATCCCCGGACGATCAGGGGAACCGCCGAGGCCATAGTCTCCCGCGCCGAGTTCCGGATTGGCATTCCCAATGTCCCCACGGTGGCTGATGTCAGCGACGATGTTTTGATCCGCCTCGACTTCGTCGCAACTTCAGGCTGACCAACCTCCAGCATTACTTATGATCGACCGGTATGGCAGACCGCGCTGACATAGACCAGGTCCGAGAGGCAACCGACATCGTCGAGTTGGTCTCTGAGGTGACCAAGGTGAAGCGATCGGGTCGCACGTTTATGGCGGTTTGCCCTTTTCACCAGGAAAAGACTCCCTCGATGTCACTCGACCGGGGTCGCGGCCTTTACCACTGCTTCGGTTGCGGCAAGGGGGGTGATGTCTTCAGCTTTATCCAGGAGACACAAGGTCTCGACTTCGGCGATGCACTGGAGTTTCTCGCCCGGAAGTCGGGGATCACTCTTGTGGCCGATCCGGCAGCGGCCCAGAAAAGGGGCCGGCAGGGGGCCGGTATCGAGGCACTACGCGGTTCTGGCGAGGTCTATCACCAGCGGTTGAAGAAATCTCCTGAGGCCGGTCCGGCTCGCGCCTACTTGCGCAGCCGCGGGTATGAGGTCGATGTCATCGACGAGTGGAAGCTTGGTTTCGCGGGGGTTGATTGGGATACGGTCACCAAGGAACTGAGATCGGCCGGTGTCACCGACAAGGCACTGATCGATTCAGGCCTGTCGAGAAGAGGCCGGCATGGCCTGTATGACGTCTTCCGCGGTCGGCTCATGTTTCCGATCCACGATCTTCGGGGCGATCCGGTGGGTTTCGGTGCCCGGAAAATTAACGAGGTCGATCGGGAAGCGACCAACAACCCCGACGCCAAATATGTCAACTCGGCGGATTCGATTATCTACCACAAGGCCCAACTGCTGTTCGGACTCGACCGGGCGCGCAAGAGCATCTCGGATACGGATCCGGCCGTGGTGGTTGAGGGTTACACCGACGTCATCGCCATGCATCAGGCGGGCATCGACACCGCGGTCGCCACCTGTGGTACGGCGCTGGGGGACAGTCATTTCGATCTTCTACGCAGATTCACCGAGAAGGTGGTCCTTGCGTTCGACTCGGACGAGGCTGGTTCTAAGGCCGCCCTGCGGGGAGACGAACTGGAATCACCATTCCGACTCGATCTCGATCTTCGGGTAGCCGTGATGCCGCGAGGGCTGGACCCCGCAGATCTAGTGCAGGCCGGGCGGCAGGGCGACCTGGTCAAGGCTGTCGACGATGCGCGGCCTCTGCTCGAACATAGGATCGAACACGAGATAGGCAAGTTCGACCTGTCCGGTCCGGAAGGGCGGGCCCGGGCTCTGCACGCCGCCGTGCCGCATGTGCGCAAGGTAAATGACCAGATCGCCCAGCGCGAATACAGCCGCTTTGTTGCCCGTCAGATTGGTATCGATCTCACCGATGTCGAGGCTGCAGTGGGGAGAGGATCAAATCATCCCAGCCCACGTCCCAATGAAAAGGACGATCCCCTCGACCGTCATGAAGCGGAGCTACTTCGCGCGGCTACCGCCAACACAGGCGAGCTAGATGGTTTATCCGAGTCGGATTTCCTCGACCCTCGCCTGCGGGAAGGATTCCGCGCGGTAGCCGACCTCCTGACACGGACTCGGCCCGGGGAACCGGTTGATATTGGTGCTGCCCCAGCTGAGGTCCAGCCGTTGCTCCGATCACTCATACTTGACCCCACCCCGCCAGTCTCTGGTGCGGAAATGATGGCGAGCGCTCTGCAGCGACGTCTTGGTGCCGAGATCGATCGACTCGAAGCCGAACTCGAAAAACAAGAGCCCGGAAGCGAAACCCATTCCGAAAGCCTCCGACGCTTGATAGCTTTACAGAAGGACAAACGGTCCGGACCGGACACATGAACCAAGAACTCAACTCTGTAGTCGCAGCTCTCATCAAGCGTGGCAAGCACCGCGGATTCCTCACCATGGCCGAGGTGCAACAGGAGTTGGAGGACGCCGAGGCAACGGGCGAGGCCTTCGAGGAGGTTGCAGACGCGCTGCGGTCGCAGGGAATCCGACTGACGGAGGAAGGGCCGGGTGTCACCGAGGAGTTCGTGGAGGTTGGCGCCGTTTCTGTCTCTGACCCCGTGCGGCTCTACCTCAATGAGATCGGCCGCTACTCGCTCCTGACCGCCCAGCAGGAAGTTGAACTGGCGATGCAGATGGAGGCCGGCCGCCCCGCTCGAGAACGGTTGAAGGACGAAGGTCTTTCAGTTGAAGACATGTCGATGCTTCGTCATGAGATCGAGATGGGGGAGGCAGCGCACAAGCAGTTGGTCCAGTCGAACCTTCGGCTTGTGGTTGCCCTGGCAAGACGGTACGCCGGCCGGGGGATGGCCCTTCTCGATCTGATCCAGGAGGGAAACGTCGGTCTGATGCGAGCGGTGGAGCGTTTCGACTACCGGAGAGGGTTCAAGTTCTCGACATATGCCACTTGGTGGATCCGGCAGGCGATTTCGCGCGCCATCGCCGACCAGGGCCGCACGATTCGGATGCCGATCCACGTCCTGGACTCTGTCAACAAGCTGACCCGGTCCCAACGTGAGCTCACTCAGCGGATGGGCCGGGCACCGACTATCGAGGAGCTGGCTGAGGATCTAGATCTTGAAGCGTCGCGGGTCATGGAATTGCAGAGGATCGCCCAGGACACTGTCTCACTTGAGACACCGGTGGGGGAGGACGATGACGGCACCCTCGGCGACATGGTCGAGGATATGGATTCGGAGAAGCCCCCCGACGTCGCGGCTTTCAGCTCTCTTCAGGATCAACTGGCGCGGGCACTGGAGGGCCTCAACGACAGGGAGCGGGAGGTGTTGATCATGAGGTTCGGCCTGGCCGATGGTCGGATGCGCACCCTCGAGGAAGTTGGGTCACACTTCAAGGTCACCCGGGAACGAATCCGCCAACTCGAGACCAAGGCCCTGGCGAAGTTGCGCCATCCCGACAAGTCACAACGCCTCGAGGGTTTTCTCACCGACGTCTGAGCTTGCGCTCCGAAGTGCAGACCGTCCCGGATTTCGGGACCTCCTGCACAACCAACGGCTGGAAGTGGCACAATCGGCGTCATGAGGTTTAGGACAGGTGTAGTCGTAGGTGCCGCAGCGGGATATGTCCTGGGAGCCCGGGCCGGCCGAGCCAGATACGAGCAGATCAAACACCTGGCGGCTGAGGCGAGGAAGCATCCCGCCGTGGCCCAATTGGCTGATCAGACCGGGGGGATTGTGGACGCCGGACGGTACGTCGCGGCGGGGGCTCTTTCCACCGGGTCCAAGGCCTTGAGAGTCGTCGAGTCAGCCACCAAGTCTGAGTAGACGCTGGTCCGCTGGTATTCTCACCGGGCCGATCGGCATCCTTCCGCGGTAGCTCAATTGGTAGAGCGGTGGACTGTTAATCCATAGGTTGTAGGTTCAAGTCCTACCCGCGGAGCCCCTAAGAAGGAAACCCCCACCTGGGGTTTCTGAATTCTGACTGGGTAGGTTCTGCGAA
>CAXMPS010000012.1:0-5106 GCA_964194995.1 uncultured Gammaproteobacteria bacterium
GGGCAGGCTCTTATTAGGTCACACCGTCCCGTAGAAGGGCTTGGTGGGTGGGGTCGACAGGTCATTATCAGGACAGCATCAGCGATGCGTCAGCCGGTTGATCGGGTCAGACCCCACCCGGATCTCAAGGGGTTGCCGGTATGTACTGGACCAGTGTCGCTCCTTTCCCTCGCTTAGGGCAAACAGGATGGCATCCACCACTGCCACACAGAATGGGAACCCAACCGAGCTGAAGCTATCAGCTCAACCGGCGTCCCACCGCCTGACAGGATGCGGGCCATACAGCCAACATCATCCCTCCCAGCCGGATATGCGCTAGCCGTCATCGGCGAGTCGGCCCAGTAGCGAGCACAGAATGCCGGTTCTCGTGCGCGGTGAGGTCGTCTGCGGCGTCGAGGTCGTCGTTGTTCTGTGCGGCTTTTCGGACCCGTGGGTCGTGTCAGCCATACAGCTGCTGAGGTGGCGCTGAATTCTGGCTTTGCGTAACTGGTAAGCAGTCTGTTAGTGCCCTCTGGCAGTGTTTCTGCGTAGAGTCTGTGGACGGCGAGGAGATAGGCGATGGCGACCGCGGAGGCCGAGGCGTCGCGAGATGAGCAGGTTCCGTCCGGGGGTCTCGTCTATGACGGGTTCATCTCGTATTCGCATGCGGCGGATGATCTGTTGGCGCCGCGGTTGCAGGCTGGGTTGCAGCGGTTTGCCAAGCCGTGGTGGAAGCGGCGGGCGGTACGGATCTTCCGGGACGAGTCCTCGTTGTCTGCGAATCCGCATTTGTGGTCGTCGATCACCGAGGCGTTGGATGCTTCTGGTTGGTTTGTGTTGCTGCTGTCAGAGGATGCGGCCCGGTCGGAGTGGGTGGGTAAGGAGATCGAACACTGGGTCGCTAATAAGCCCGCCGATCGGATCCTGCCGGTGGTCACCGATGGGGAGTTCGGCTGGGAGAACGGTGGTGTTGCCGGTTTGTCGGTCCCCCCGGCACTCGTTGGGGTGTTCTCCGAAGAGCCGCGGTGGGTTGATCTGCGGTTCGCTAAAGGTGATGAGAACCTGGATCTGCAGAACCCGGATTTCTCTGCTGCTGTAGCCGACATTTCCTCGGCGATCCGGGGTGTGCCCAAGGACGAGCTCGCCTCCGAAGAAGTTCGCCAACACCGGAGAACCGTCCGAACCGCCTGGGCCGCCGGGGCACTTGTGACCGTGCTCGCGGTCGCCAGCATCGTCGCCGGTGTCTTCGCCATCGGCCAGCGCAACGACGCCCGCGACAACGCCGACCTCGCTCAGACCAACGCTCTCATAGCCGAACAGAACGCGGCCGAGGCGCTGGCCAACGCCGAGGAAGCGTCCCGCAGCGCCGCCCTTGCCGAGGCACGGGAGCTGGCGGCCTCAGCCATCAACGTTCTCGACTCGGACCCTGAGCTATCCATCCTTCTCACCCTTGAGGCAATCGAGCACAGTCCGGCCGGGGAAGATCAGCCAACCGAGGTCATCGACGCGCTTTGGCAGGCAGTTCAACAGCATCGCCTGGTACAGGTCATCGACACCGGACATGACGAAGGACTCATCGGAGTGATCTCACTCTCTCCAGACAGCTCAACCCTCGTCCTGGCCAATCACGGCATTGCATCAGTGCAAGCGCGTTCGGTGCCCGATGGGGCGCTCCTCTGGGAACATCTCGGCGATGAGTCGGACAGGTTCATCACCGTTGTGTACTCCCCGGACGGGACCAAGGTGGCGGTCGGTGCATCTGGTGACGCCTCGGTCGAGTCGGGAGAACGTGAGGGCCGGGTGATGATCCTGAACGCCGCGGATGGGTCTCTGGAGCTGACCATCACATATCCCGAGTGCACTTCGTCGGACATGGGCGCTGGATGGTCACCGGATGGCTCGGTCTTCGGTGTGTCGCCGGTGCTTGGGATCTGCCATCGGGAAGGCACGACGGCAGGGACATGGGCGGAAGTGCTCGACGGTGAGACGTTGGCGCCGGTCGCCCTCATCGACTCGCCAGCCGTCGTGCCCGTGGACGGAACGGTCGGCGGCGCCTTCGACGAGTCCAGTCGGTTGTATCTGTTCGCCGGAATTGCCGACCCGGTCACGGTCCACTCTCCGCCCGACTACGGAACGACACGGGTCATCGAAGGGGTGGTGGGCTACGGAGCCGTGTCGGCCGATGGATCGACCATCGTCACCTTCAACAACAACTCGGACGATGGACTGGCGGCCTTTGACACAGAGACGGGAGCTGTGATCGATCATCTGACACCCTTGCCGGCCTTTCCGTTCGACCTCGGCCTGACGTTCACCGGCCCGGAGGGCTGGTTGGTCAGCCCGTCGCTCGGCGAGGCAACGCTGGTCTGGGACATATCGACCGGGCAACAACTCTTCGATCTCCACAGCGACACCGCCTTTACTTCGGCGATCAGCCCGGATGGGCGCTGGATGTACACCGGTCACAGTGGCGGGATTCTCAGAGTCTGGGACCTCGGCTTGGCTGTGGGCTTCGACCGCGCCCGCGAGCTCGGCCGTTTCTCGTGGGTGAACGGTGACAGCATCCTTCTCGGCCCGCGTCTCGGCGTTTTTGCCGGTCTCGACCTCGAGACGTTTGAATCCAGGATGTTCTTCTTCGATCCGGTCACCGGTGAATCCGTCGGCGATCCGTTGCCCGGCCATTCGGGCGGAGCACTGGCCGATGGTCGGTTCCTCAGCTTTGGCTTAAATGGAGTCGGATGGTGGATCGTGGATCCCGGTACGGGTGATCGCCAGATCATCGGATGCTCTCCCGACGGTGAGACCGGACTGTGCGTTGAGACTGGCGAACCGCCGGCTTCCGACCTCTGGGTCCTTGCCTCCGTCGATGGCTCTGAGTTGTTGAAACTCGAAAACGGCGGGTTCACCTTCCTCGACCCAGGAGACCTGTCGGCAACCGCCTACGTGTCAGGACATTCATTCACCTGGGTGCACGCCTTCTCTGAGGACTGGGTGCTCGGAGAAACAGGCGTGGACGGGGACAAGATCTTCGAGGATCGGACCACCGGCGAGGAACTCGCCCGAGTCGAAGACGGCCCAGAGTTCAAACTGGCCGCAGACGAGTCGACTATCGCGATCTGGAATGGATTCGCGTTGCACATCGTGGACACCAACACGTGGGAGCAGAGGTCACTCCCTTCGGATGTCGGTCGGGTGCGCGGGTTGTCGATTGAGTGGGCCCTGGGTCGCTTCGCCCTCGGTGACGAAAACGGACTGCACGTGTTCGATCTTGATTCTGGCGAGCTTGTGGTTGGGGTACCGATGCCGGGTGTGTCGGACGCTCATTGGCTCGACGAGGACACGGTCTTGGTGGGAACCAATACCGGTAACTGGGCAAGGGTCAGTCTGGACACCGACGATCTCGTCGCCTCCGCTGCCGCCGGTGTGACCCGGGGCTTCTCCGCTACTGAGTGTTCGACCTATCGGATCGATCCCTGTCCGACCCTCGATGAGATCAGAAACCGCTGATGGACGCTCCGGCGCCTTCACCGGCCGGGGTTCGGGGTCGGTCGCTCTGATTACTGGCCTGTCTGAAGCGGGTGTCATCTCCGAAGGAATCGGTCGGAATGCGAGACAGTTGACAGCTCATGATTGGCACCGTCACCGATCACCCCGTCTGAGCGATATCGCCCACCTCGTAGAGTGCTCTGGAACGGCACGTCTCGTGCGCATGGCGATCAAGGTCCAGAGGCCGGGGCCAGCCTGCGTGTCTCCGGGGTAGCCTTGATCGCGCCGCTGAAACCGAGGTTTATGTCGGTTGTTCCAGTTGATGTCGGTGCAGCTCGTGCGGCTGTCGGTCAGGTCGCGAAGCGGGTCGCTGAGCTGCTCGATTCGATCACCGATACCTCGGTGCCAGTGCCGGGGTTGGAGTGGACCGCGGGCGAGACCGGCGCTCATCTGGTGACGGTGACGAATTGGTTCGTCGACTACGTGACCGGGCGCAAGAAACCCCCGGTCGTCACCAGCGAAATCCCCGCGTTCAACGCGGACCGGATCGCCAACTTCCCCGAACGGGACGGGCCACGGCTCGGCGATCATCTCACCGAAGCGGTGGAGGACTTCCTCTCCACCACCGGTGAATACCGGGGAGAGGATCCGGTCCCCTGGTACGACGACCACACCATCGATGTGGCTGACATCATCTGCATCCTGCTCGGCGAGCTGGTCGTGCACGGACTTGACATTGCCCGGGCTGTGGATCGGGCGTGGCCGATCGAGCCCGACCATGCCCGGCTGATCCTGACGGGAATGCTGTCGGTGCTGCCGCTCTATGTGGATCGAGACCAGGCGCGGGATGTACGGGCCAGCTACCAGATCCGAGTCAAGAGCAACCCGCCCGTGTACCTGTTCTTCGATGATGGCGCGCTCACCGTCACCCCAACCCAGGTCGAGGCGGTGGATTGTCGGATCACAGCCGACCCCGTGGACTACCTCCTCCTCGGGTTCGGGCGGATCGGACAGTTACGCCCCATCCTGCGCGGCAACCTGATCTCATGGGGGCGCAAACCCTGGTTGGGTACAAAGCTGGCAAACCTCGTGCAGAAACCCTGACCGAACACAGGCTTGCAGAGGCACACAGAACACTCAGTATGTTCGATAACGAGCAGTTCACCGAGTGCGAGATATCGGCACTTCGGCGCTCGGGTCTGTGGAGGCCGGTGCAAGAGCATTTGCTCATCCACTCCGATGTCGAGCGTCGGCGTATGACTCGGTCGGGTTGATTACTCGACAGTCCAAGCCCGCCGGCCGAGGACGGCCCGCCAGGGCCGCCCGCAGGCCAACACCTTTCTTGATTATGTAGAGAAAGTCCTCACAGCCAGGGATCACCAGCGGCGTATGTGACTTTATGCGCCTGTATATGGGTTGGGCATATACACCCGCATACTTCTCAGCCCGGTGCTGCCGCGGAGGAGCGGGGCAAGTCATGTTTCTGAACGAAGCGGGCCACCGTGACAGTGCTTGTACTTGACCCCCGAACCGCATGGGCAGCGTTCGTTGCGGCCAACCCTTCGACCTCGAGCGGCGGCGTCGATCGGCCGAACCATGACCCGCAGCCGACGCTCAGCTGCTTCGAGTCGCTGCTGCCAA
>CAXMPS010000013.1:0-3000 GCA_964194995.1 uncultured Gammaproteobacteria bacterium
ATACGTTCTGGGAGTACGTGCTCTCCTTCATCCAGGGGCTCTTTTGGCCGGCCTGGATGGTCTACGAGGTCTTCGCCGCCCTGGCAGCCTGAGCGTCCCATATCGGCAGATATTGGCGGCTGCCCGAGTCCTGAGGATTAGGAGGCATTCAGCACTATCCGGTCCGGCCATGAATTCGGTTGTAGCGGAGATCCTCGACGAAGGCGGCAATGCGTCCGGCAAAGCCGGTGACGATCGCCAGTGCAACAAGCGGCGGCACGGTCAGCAGGAGCGGGTTGATGAGAACGCCGCTGGCGCTGGTAGCAATGTCGTGGATCTGAGCCGCCATACCTCGCATGGTGGAGAATCGCGACCCAATGTTCTATCGGGTATGACCCCAACCCAACCCTGAGCACCCTGAGACCGGTCGGGGCCGCCCATATCGGCACATATCCACTAGCGGCCGGCGCACACGGATTGGTCGTGATCGAGGCGGCGAGTAGGTTCCAGTGACCCGTTCGATCGGTGGGCGGGCGCCCGGCTTGTTGTCAGGTTGGCGTGATCACCGCGACTTCGAAGGGTGGTCGGCTATTCAGCGTTTCTCTAGGGCGATTGCGAGCCAATCTGCAGATACGTTGCGAAACGGTTCTGCGTCGGTTTCGAGGAGTCGTAGTGCACGAGCCGCAGCGTCGCTCGCCTGCTCAACAAGCCGTGGCGGATAGCCAAGGCGGGTCTTCCGGTCTTCGAACTCGTCTTCGTCGATCACGGCGCATGATCCGTTGTGGTATCGCACCACGTCGAGATCTAGATCGATCTGGCTGATTGTGTTCTCTGACCATGTGCATGGAGTGCCCACGTTCACATATGTGTCATAGACGGGATGATCCGCAAAGAACATCGCCAGCCACCACTCGTTTGGCGGGATGAGAGTCACAAAACCAATGCCACGTCTTCGCGGTGGGTCGCTCCCATGCTGAGCGATTGTGTCGGGACCCGCCCATAGCCAGACCCCGTATTCGTCATCTCCGACACGGGTCATGTCGTAGCGCCAATGAGGACGGTCAGGCCACTTCAGACTGTCCATGTGCACGACCGTGAACTCATCGCTGCCCATGACCCCTCTTGATAGCAGCCACGAGACGGGGTCTACTCCCACCACCGCCCATATCGGCACATATGCGCTAGCTGAGACTGCGGGCAGGGAGCGCATATTGCCGGTTATGCGCTAGCTGGGAACGGTCGCGTCGGGTGACAGTGCTTGGTACCGTGCTGACAACTCTTCGGAGAAGAACCTGCATGCTGCAACGCCGCAGTGCCGTGTTATCGGTAGCCACGGTGATCGTCGTGTTGGTGCTGGTTGGGTGTGATGCTGAGTCGAACCCGACGACAACCACGGCAACGACTCCCCCGGTAGCAACAACGTCCCTGCCCTCGGAGACCACTCCAACGACAGCGGATGTCGGGCCGCGGCCGGTTGTTTCTGGACTGCTGGTCGAGCCTGGCGACTACGTGACCACAGTTTTTGAGGCAACGACTGTGATGTACCGAGTCCACCGAAGCCACCTACTTCGGGTGTTCCAAAGCTCACGCGTGACCGGCTTTGAGAACGTGACCAACGATGCGAGTGCCTCCGACTATCGGGGCGTCGCCGTTCACGGATTCTGGTTCCGCCTGTCGCCCGAAGAGGTTCTCGCGGAGTTGGAGAAGATCGATCAGATCGAACTTGGCGACACGACGTTTGTCGAGGTCGGGGGCCTTCCGGGTCGGCGTATCGAGGTCGATGTAGTGAGAAGAGTCTCGCTATGGGGCACTCTCAGCCCTTCCGGCAGTGATCTGATCCGTGACTGGCCGGTACAGGTGGGACCGCTAGAAATCATCATCCTCACAACACCAGCCGGCACGTTGTTCATCACGATCGCCGCACCTGCCGAAGAGTGGGACGAGTTCCTGCCGCTCGCCGAAGAGATCCTGGCTGGGATTTCCTTTCCTGACTTCGAGTGAGTCGCCATCAGCTAGCGCATATCGGCACATATGCGCTAGCTGAGAGAGTTCACGAGGGAGCGCATATTGCCGGATATGCGCTACCTGATTCGGTGCCGATCGGGCCTCTCCGGCTGCGATGGTTGTATCGGCGTAGGGTTGATCCGGTAGCGGGAAGGCTAAGACTTGGGTTACAAGCCTTTGATACTCGTTGGCCTCGCGGTGGCGCTCGTCGGTGCGGGAGTGGCCTTCTTCGTGGCAACGGCCGAAGCCGACCTCGAAATCGAGCACGGGATGGTGATCCTCCTCGTCGTCTTCGTGATCCTTCCATTGGTGGCGATCTGGCTCGCCATCAAAGCGTGGCGCATGGCCGATCGCCCGGGCGGAGCGCTGGTGGCAGGGCTGATTGTGATCGCGGCGTTCCTGCCTGCTCCGATCGCCTTTGCTGTTGTCGTCTACGAGCCCGCAGGGCCGCCAGAAGGGGTGGCCATTGGTGATTTCACCGGACCATGGATCGTGTCAGGAACGGAAACCGAGATCTACTACAAGGATGACGGGACTTACACGATGAGCTCAATCAGCAGATTCAGCGAGACCGTCTTCGAACAAGGCGGCTATGAGGTAGCCGGCAACATCCTCACCCACATCTCGTCTGAAGCGAGCAACACCTGCGCTGAAGGGCAGACCGGCCGATACGAAATCGAAATCCTGAACAACCACAAGTGGCGACTCCATCTCCTCGACGACGAATGCACCCCCAGATCCGAAGGGTCACCCTTCACCCTCGGAGATGGACCGTGAGATGATCCGTGCTGGGCGGTGCAGTGTTGCTCCATCAACCCATCCGCCTCGGCACTCAAATCTGCGAATCGATCGTCCACTACGTCCACCTCCTCATCGCATCGACACTACCCAGGAGATCCTGACGAGAGGGAAGACCGGTAGCGCATATCGGCACATAAGGGCGCTCGTCTCGGTTGGGTCGGGCACGGGCGGCGGGGACTCAATCCCGACCAGATGACGAGTGGCCAGCCCTTCCAT
>CAXMPS010000014.1:0-7905 GCA_964194995.1 uncultured Gammaproteobacteria bacterium
CCGGACTCCGCCACCAGGTCGCATGGCCTGAAGAGGTCTTCGTTAAGGCGGAGAAAGCTCCCGGCAATCGGAGGAAGAAATAGGTCGTGTTGAGGCGGATAGGCCCGTAGTTGTTGGGAATTTGACTGGTCGGGTTAGTAACGTCAAACGAGGGTCAAACCCCACATAAGTGCCGTCGTGTGCCCGGCCTTCAAGGGTGGGAAACGGCTCAGCCTCGCTGTGGGCCGACGCCAAATACGGCCCAACTCGGAAAAGAGGCTGGAGACGACACTCTGGCCGGTGACCGACCAGCGCTTCTAGCCCGCCAGACCGTGACTGCCGGGTTCAAGCTAGTTCGCCATACGCAGATCGGACACTCCCGAGGTCTCCACGTTGACAGTGCCCGGATCTCCATGAACTGTCATCTCTGACGGTCCCGAAACATGCCCGACGCCGCTCGACAGGAAGTCCGGCCAAATCACTAATTGTCATCCGGCGCGGAACACACGATGTGGGACTCTGAGGGGATGCCTCTCTCCATCGAGTTGGAGAGGCGTTCCCACTTCAGTCACCAACCCTGGCACGGCCCTCCAGGCCCGCACATAACGACCATTGTGCGTTCCCCGACTTTGAGAAGCCTGCTCAGGATCTCGTCGGCGCGGGAGTACATGATGAAATGACCTTCGTCCTCATAAAAGGTGGCTGATAGTTATCGTCATCACATGGGTGTGTCGATAGTCCTCGCTGAGGACGCATTCATCGTCCGCGAGGGGGTGCGCATGCTGCTCGAAAGTGCGGGATACGACCTGCTCGCGGCGGTGGAGACGTACGACGAGTTGTTGGCTGCGGTCGACGCCGACGTCCCCGACGTGGTGATCACCGACATCCGCATGCCTCCAACTCACACCGATGAGGGGGTTCGAGCCGCTCGGGAGATCCGAGCCGCTCATCCCGAGGTGGGGGTGGTGGTCCTGTCCCAATACGTCGAACCCGCATACGCCCTCCATCTCTTCGAGGCCGGTGCTGACGGTGTGGCCTATCTACTCAAGGAACGACTTGGAGATCTCGAGCAGCTGCAATACGCGATCAACGAAGTCCGCTCCGGTGGGTCGGTCATCGACTCCAGGGTGGTGGATGCACTCGTGGAAGCCAGGACCAAGCCCGAGTCTCCCGTCGGGCGTCTCACCGATCGTGAGCGGGAGGTGATGTCGGAGATAGCACAGGGTCGGAGCAACTCAGCGATCGCCGAGAACCTCTTCCTATCCGAGCGAGCCGTCGAGAAGCACATCAACTCGATCTTCACCAAACTCGATTTGGTCCCGGAGAAAGAGACCAACCGCCGGGTGAGAGCAGTGCTCCTTTTCCTCTCTGAGGACAACGGCTGAAGTGTGGTTTTCCCCACCTTGCGCCCCGTGTCAGCCATCTTGTCCCAGAGCCGTCCTGGGCAGATAATGAGGTTATGGAAGTCATGACGTCGGCAGTTCAGGTCCTCATCGTGGACGATCAGGACGCCTTTAGGTCGGCAGCCCGACTGGTCGTCGAGCTGACCGATGGTTTCGACGTCGCCGGTGAGGCGGCCAGTGGCGAGGAAGGGTTGAATCTCGTCGAAACCCTTCGGCCCGACCTGGTCTTGATGGACATCAACATGCCGGGGATCGATGGGCTGGAGACAACCCGACGCATCAGCCAGGCGTATCCTCAAACCAAGGTGGTCATCTTCTCCACCTATGAGGCCAACGAATACGACTCGAGGGCTAGGGACGCCGGCGCCATCGCCTTCGTTCCCAAGGCGGACTTCGAGCCTTCGGTGCTCACCAGCACCTGGGAGTTGACCGCCTAGCCGACCGGAATCTTCCCTGAGATCTCCGTTGTCTCCCCGCTTGTCGACTCCACCGTGAGTTTTCCTCCCACGGCGTCGAGACGGTCCGCCATGTTCTCCAACCCCGATCCCATGTCGCTCTGGTCGATGTCGAATCCGGGCCCGGCGTCGATCACCGAGAAGCTCAACAACCCGTCTCGGTCTGAGAGCTCGATGCGGATCGGTGGATTGGCGTGCTTGACCGCGTTGGTCACCGCTTCGGAGACATCGAAGTAGACGGCCGCCTCGACCTCGGCCGGGTAGCGACCAACCCCGTCACGCTCGAGATGTATGTCGACTGGAGTCGACGAGGCCAGAGCCGAGACTGCCGCGCCAAGCCCATCACTCTCCAGTATCGGTGGGTATATCCCTTTGGCCAGGGATTGGACATCGTCCAGCGCTGCCTGGGCTTCGTCGGTAAGGCCCCCAAGCAGTGCCTCCAACTCGGGCGCGTCATGCTTGCCCGCCATCTGCGTTGACACCCCTATCTTGACTTTGAGGGCGACGATGAACTGCTCGGCCCCCTCATGGAGGTCGCGCTCCAGTCGACGACGCTCCTGATCCTGAACACCCACAAGACGACCACGCGACTCCTCGAGCTCGCGGGCTCGTTCCTCCAGCGAGTCGTTGAGACGTTGATAGCCGAGGACCGCGCCAGCCGATCCGGCGAGATCAGCGACCAGAGAGCGCTCTGCGGTGGAAAGGACACTCCCCCGCGGCTTGATGACTTCGAGGGCGCCAACCACCTCCTCGTCATGCTTGACGAGGAACACCGACTTGCTTTGCGGATCCGGTTGCGAGCTAGAGAGAGCCTCGAGCGGTGCCGAGGCAGCTGGGGTCATCTCCCCGATCGATCCCAACCATACGGTGACCCGATCGGCCCCGGTGCCATCTCGGAGCAGCGCGGTCAGACGAACGAGGATGCCCTCCCCCTCCTCGGCGACGGAGAGACGCTCAGTCAGATCGGAGAGCACCTCGTAGGGTGTCGCCCTGTTCCCGTACACGATCCGGTTGGCCCATCGCTGAGCGCGGAGCCGCACCGGTTCGAATGCGACCGCCACGACGGCGGTGGCGGCAATCGGCAAAAGCAACCCGTCCGAGTCACCACCGATCAGCTGGCCAAGCCCGACCACGATCAGGGCATAGGTAACCGTTATGAAGACGGCGAGAACAGCCAAGACCACTGTGCGGTTGATGACGACATCGATGTCGTAGAGGCGATAGCGAAGCACTGCCACTCCGATCGCAATAGGGATGAACGTGAACGCCAGCGCCATAACAGTCGACTGCCACTGTGTGAGGGTCGCAACCGTGGCACCGCTCTCGATGGCGACGGCTGCCAACGCGACAAGCAAGAACCCGGCGCTGTATGCCAACCACTTGATCTGAAGTCGACTTTCCCCTGTTGACCGTCGATATCGGAGGATCATCGACGCCGAAGCGGCGACGAAACTCCCAATGAACATGGGGAAGAAGATCGCCGAAAGCACGTCCCCGGCCGGTGCCGTTGTCTCGTACAGAGGAGTGATGAGAAGCGCCTGCGCTCGATCCCCGCCCCAACCCCCGTTGACGAGCGCCGCCGCCGCCCCGACCGCGCCTGCGGCAACAGCCAACCACTCGACAACTCGCCATCGCCGCGAAAGGAGCCTGCCGTCAGGAAATCGCAACAGGATGACCGGCAGCATGAGTACTGCGGCGGTGTTGACCGCCACTCCGACTGCGGCCAACCATCCCGCCACAGCCTGGCTGTCGATTACCCCCGAAACTGCGAAGAAGGCCGGAAGGGTGACTGCCTGTGACGTGCCAAATACAAGAAGAAGCCAGCTGATGGGGTTCTCGGGAACTCTCCAGGCCAACACGGCACCGACGATGAAGGCCGCGATGGTGGGGATTGACCAGGGAAGTGTTGCAATCGGATCCAGAAAGAAATGAACGATGATCGCCGCACCCCCGACGAGGACCAGAACGGTGTACCACGCCTTATGCGTCACGACGCCACCACCTCTAGCACCGGGACCCGGCCCCTGACCACGGTCCCGTGCCCGGGATCGGACTCGATCTCCAGTGTCCCTTCGACGGCGTCGAGACGGTCGGTGATGTTGATCAGTCCTTGGCCATGGGCCCGGTCCGGATCGAACCCGATCCCGTCGTCGCGAACCTCAAAGCCGAGATGTCCGTTGGTATTGGTGACCGACACCAACACCGACTGTGCCTGAGCGTGCTTGACGGTGTTCTGGACGGCCTCCAACACGCAGAAGTAGACGGTGGCCTCGATCTCCCTGGGGTGGCGTCCGACGCCGGCTGCCTGGACGGTGACGGGCATCGGCGCTCGATGTAATTGGGTGGTCAACGCCGGGCCCAAACCCTCCGCCTCGAGGAGAGGTGGGTAGATGCCGCGCGCAAGAGTCCGCAGTGAGTCGATTGTGAGATCCGTCTCATCTTTCACGTTGGCCAGTATCTGACGGACGTCGTCGAAACCCTGCTGCTCGGCCATGGACTCACCAATGCCCACCTTGATCTTGAGGGCGACTAGCCGCTGCTGGGCACCGTCGTGTAGATCGCGCTCCAATGCCTGGCGGGTCTTGTCCTGCACCGCAACGATTCGACGTCGGGACTCCCGCAGTTGGTCAACGCGGGTCTGAAGATCGTCAGTCAGTAGGAGGTTTCTCAGTGCGAGACCGAGCCCGGATGAGACTTGCTCGAGGAGGCGCTCGTCGGTAGGAGGGAGCGACTGACCGGCGGGAAGGGTGAGGCTGAGCACACCCAGTCGCTCCCCGTCGTGAGTGATGTCTTCCAACCTGTCCCCGGCTGGAGCGCTCTCCCCCTCGACCGTGGCGGTTGGCCAGGCGGCGATCCGATGGAATCCGTCGTCACGCGTAACCCAGATCGACGCCGCCGTCGCAGTCGTCCCCTCGGTCAGAGACTCGGCGACCTCATTGAGCACGTCAGGGTCGACGGCGGCCACAGCCTGGGAGAAGGAGGAGAGCACCTCATAGGGCGTAACTCGTCGGCCAAAGACAATTCGGTCGGCTACCCGCTGCAGACGACGTCGCAACGGCTGAAAGGCTATGGCAATGACGACTGTGGCGACCACACCGAGCCAGACGTTCGGCTCATCCTGGGCGCCGAAGAGAAGTCCCACGCCCACGACGATCCCGACGTAGACCGCGGTGATGAAAATGGCAAGCGAGGCGTAGACAAAGGTCCGGGAGATGACGACATCGATGTCGTAGAGGCGGTACTTGGCGATGGCCACGCCGTAGGAGCCGATCAACACCACAATCATGACTAATGCCGGCCAGCGGGGGTTGACGACCGCGAGCAGCTCGCCCACGACCAATAGGACGGCCAAACCGCCGGCCACACCTGCTCCCCACACCACCAGGCGGAGCTGCTGTCGTTCGACACCGGAACTGCGGCGAAACCTGAGCACCATCCCGGTCACACAGACCGGAACCATTGCAAGCGCGGTGGCATCAGCGATCCCGATGACCGGGCCGAGGTTCTGCATGAAGTCTACTGAGCTTTCAGCCGCCGAGTAGGGCAGGGTTCCGGACGGGCGGAACACCCACATGAGGGCAATGGTCTCAATGACCACAGTGCCGTAGGAAACCCAGATTGTCCATCGCCAGCGCGGCGATGGAAGGCGGCCGTCGGGGAAGAGCACCAGACCGACGGTCAACAAGAGGATGAATGGAATAAAGAGCCAGGACAGAACCATCATCACGATCGCCTGCCCGGTGGTGAAGTCGGCGGGGGCGAGGTCCGTCATTGCCGAGACACCGAGACCGAGGTCAAGGGCCATCTGAAACACCCAGGCCAAAATGAGGACAAACAGCCCGGAGGTAAGGGCCACTATGGCGGAGGGCCAGATCGCCCCATTCCGGGGCTGGCTGGGGAGAACGACCCACGCGATCAAGCCGACACCGATGGCGAGGACTCCGTTGAAGATCAGCCACTCATCGAACAGCATCCGACCTGCCCCGGCGCCCAGCAGCCACGTCCATCCCACCAGGGTGGACACGACGCCGACTGCCGCCATCGATCGGCCAATCGTGATTCGCGTCTGATCGGTCACGAGGACCTCCGAGGGAACCGATATGCCTGAACCGGGGAGACGCGACCTTTGACGGTCGTGGGAGCAAGGACGTCCGCGTCGGGTTTGGCGGCGACCGCCTCCCAGGTCGGCTTGCTCAGAATCGTCTCCCCTGCCTCTGCCCACTGTTGCAGCCGCTGACTTAGATTCACGATGTCGCCAACCACGGTGTACTCGAGACGCTCCTCCGACCCGAGCAGGGCGGCGGCGACCTGACCGGTGGAGAGACCGATACCCAGCCCGAAGGCATCCATACCCTGGCTAATCCATTCGTCGTTGACCTCGGACTGAGCCTCGTGCATAGCCAAAGCGGCCGTGAAGGCGGAGTCAGCATGATGCGGCACCGGCTCGGGAGCGCCGAACACGGCCATGACGGCATCACCGATGAACTGCATCACAGTCCCCTCGTTTTCCAGGATGGCGTGATTCATCACAGCCCGATGCCGGTTGAGTTGAGCTGCGAGTGCAGACGGCTCGGTGCGCTCGGCGATTCCTGAGTAACCCCGGATATCGGCCATCAACACCGTCACCTCCAGATCCTCAGTCTTGCCGATCTCTCGACCGCCGTTGCGCAACTTCTCGGCGACACCACCCGGGAGCAGACGCGACAACTCCTCGCCTTGCTCCTCCCTTGCCGCGATGGCGCCTTGCAGTGTCTTGAGTCGGTTGATCGCATTGGCGTTGCCGGAGCTGACACCCTGTGCGAGGCTGACCCAGAGCTTTTCGATACTGCTGTCGACATCGGCCGGCGTGGTGTTCTTCGCAGCTGCGATTTTCTTGATCGAGGTACCCTCGGCGATGTAGTTCACCAATTCCTCTTCGTCGGGGTCGAGGTTTCCATCCGAGGAGATCGGCGCGGTGAGAGCTTCGACGATTTTGGGGTCGAGCATCGACCCACCGGTGGCCACCTCTCTGATGGCTCGCGCCAGCTGATCCCCCTCGGCGACACGATCCTTGAGCAAATAGGCGTAGCCGTCGGCACCATCGGAAAGAAGGGAGATCGCATACTCCGGGTCGTCGTACTGGGACAGGATCACGACCCCGGTGCCGGGGTGCATCTTCCGAATGACTTTGGCCGCCTCGATTCCCTCCTTTTGAAAGTTGGGCGGCATCCGAATGTCGGTGACCACGACCTGCGGCGGGGTCTCGTCGGCGGTGCTTATCAATTCGTCGTACTCGGCCGCCACACCGATCACCTCGATGTCCTCGCTCAGATCGATCAACGCCTTCACACCCTCCCTGATCAGGAGGTTGTCATCGGCGAGGAGGACGGTGATGGACATACTCAGACCGGCTTATAGACCATGAGAGAAACGATGACGAGCATGATCCCCATCTCGATGAATCCAAGCCTCAAGTAGCGGTCGAAGACGTCTGGCAGAGACCGTCCCTCCTCACGGGCGTCCCTCATCTGTCTTTCCAGGCGATCCCCGAAGCCACCGCCAATGATCAAAACGACCACAAACAGTGCGATCGCCAGGTAGACCCAAATCTGGCCAAAGGCCCACGCATCGCTGATGATGACCATGGTCAGCCCAGTGGCGATGACCAAGATTGGTGCCGGCAGGAATATTCGATTCATGACTGGCTCCAATCGACCCATTGTCTCGTCCACCGCGGCCTGACCCTTGGCATGCTTGAGATTCCTGAAGCTCAGCAACAGAATGAACGCACCCCCGAGCCAGACCATGGCCGAGAGGATGTGGACAATCACTAGAAGCTCATACATGACTCCAACGTATGGCCCACATGGTCAATCGCCCACGGTGGTGACCAGCCTTTCGAGGTAGGGATATCCACACCATCTCTTGTGGGCTCCTCCCTTTGTCCGCCGGTTCGCAGCCTGCATGATCGTCATGACTCACCTAGGAGGTGGCATGCGACACGAAAACTCGGTGACCTCGATCTCATGGATTCCGCAGGAGGCGATGACTGGGCCGATGCGGATTCCAATGGACATCGGCATTGGGCA
>CAXMPS010000015.1:0-10714 GCA_964194995.1 uncultured Gammaproteobacteria bacterium
GGCATCCTTCCGCGGTAGCTCAATTGGTAGAGCGGTGGACTGTTAATCCATAGGTTGTAGGTTCAAGTCCTACCCGCGGAGCCCCTAAGAAGGAAACCCCCACCTGGGGTTTCTGAATTCTGACTGGGTAGGTTCTGCGAAGCCGTCTTGGAGACGCAGTATGTCAAACGCACTGATGTCGCCGCTCAGTCGCTGCGCCGTGACCACCAGAGCATGACGATCCCACTGGCGACGGCCACGGATCCCCAGAGCACCCACATCCGGTTATCGGTCATGAAACTTTCTGGGGCGAAGGCAACGTCGAGTCCTTGAAGGATCCAGATCGTTCCGGCAATCACCAGCAGGACACCGGCGGCAAGTTTCACTCTTCGTCCTGCGTGATCTGGGCCGGTCGGCCCGCGGCCAGCCGGTGAGTTCGACACCGCACAAGAGACGGTGATGTGGCCATGGCCACACGTTATCCCTACGAGATGGATATCTGTCAAGACCTGACCTGATGTACCAAGCTGGTGGCCCGCGACTGTCGAGCTATTGACATGTCGCACTGACCGGGTGAATAATCCACTCAGCATGACGACGAACCACCATGCCAGCGGCCTCAGCGCCATCTCAGGGCAGTTCTTTCCGTTCGTCTATTTCGGCGTCTAGCGCCGATCTACCCCACCTCCGCGTTATTCATGTAAACCCTCTTCTTCCACGGACGTGTACCCATGACCAATTCCAACAACTCTGAACCCAAGAGCATCGAGCAGATCCGAGATGACATCGACAACGTCGATTCGGCGATCCTCCGACTCCTCGCCGAGCGTCAGGCCCACAGTCGGCGGATGGCACGAGAGAAGGGACGATCTGACGTTCCCTCGCGCGATCAGGCTCGCGAAGAGGATCTGATCGCAGACCGTATTGCCGGGGGACTCGAACACGACCTCGACGCTGGCCTAGTCAATCGGCTCTGGCGGGAAATCGTCAACGATTCGGTTCGAGTGCAACAGGACGTCCTTGGTCGTTCTCAAAATGGGCTCGACAACGTGACCGCTGCTATCCAGGGCATCGAGGGCTCCTACAGCCAGCTGGCAGCCCATCAGTTTTTCGAGTCAAAGGGTATTGACGTCGCATATGCCAGGGCGAGGACTTTCTCGGAAGCAGTTTCCAGTGTCCATGAAGGTTCAGCCGACGTCGCCGTGCTCCCTATCGAGAACACAACCTCTGGAGCAATATCAGAGGTATACGACCTTCTTCTCGACAGCGGGCTCCACTTCGTCGGCGACGTACGGTTCAGAGTTCGCCATTGTCTGCTGGGACTCGCAGCCGCTTCGATCCCAAATCTCCGCAAGATCTATTGCCATCCCCAGGCCGTCGCGCAATGCTCAGAATTCCTGGCAACTCTCGATGATTGTGAGGTTGTCTACTTCTCGGACACTGCACTCTCAGGCAAGCGGATTGGTGAGATCAACGATCCCACCGTAGGTGCGATCGCAAGCGAAGACGCGGCACGGCTTTTCGGCCTCCAGATCCTCAAGACTGGTATCGCCAACCAGGAGGAGAACTACACCCGATTCGTGGTGGTTGGGCCGAAACCGATCGACGTGCCACCCGGGGTAGCCGCCAAGACGTCAATGGTTATGGCCGTTGGCAATCATCCCGGTGCTCTGATGGACGCCCTCGCGGTATTCCGCGAGGCCGATATCAATCTCGTCATGCTGGAATCGCGAGCGATTCCACACAACCCGCGCGAGGAGTTGTTCTATGTCGACTTCGACGGAGACATCGCCGATGCGGGCGTGAGCAAGGTTTTTGAGGCCCTCACCAGGCAGGTCAGATTCCTCAAGGTGCTGGGGAGCTATCCGTCACGTGATTTGCGCCCCAAGCCGGCCGAAATCCGGTCCGGCTCCATCGAGCCGGTTGGGAGGAGTCAACTGCTGGATCCATCTCCTTCTGCGGAGAAGCCAAGCGGCTACAAGCTGGGCAGCCGGGGCCACAAATCCAGTAACACCGTGGTGGAGGTCCTTGGCGCCAGGTTTGGTGGAGATGATCTCGTGATGATCGCCGGCCCCTGCGCCGTGGAGTCATGGGATCAAGTCATGGACACCGCCCGTGCCGTGGCAGCGGCCGGTGGCTCGGTGCTACGAGGCGGGTGCTTCAAGCCTAGAACGTCCCCTTACTCGTTCCAGGGGTTGGGTTTCGAGGGTCTTGATATGCTGGCCGAGGCGGGCAAGACCTATGGCCTCCCGGTGGTAACCGAGGTGGTCTCGCCGTCGGATGTCGATCAGATCGCTCGCAAGGCGGACATCCTCCAAGTTGGTACGAGAAACATGCAAAACTTCTCGCTTCTGTCCGCCGTGGGTCGCACCCATCGTCCGGTGCTACTCAAGCGGGGGATGAGCTCCTCGCTGGATGAGCTGCTACAGGCGGCCGAATATATCCTGTCTGAGGGAAACCAGCAGGTGATCCTCTGCGAGCGAGGAATCAGAACGTTCGAGACCTCGACTCGGAACACGCTCGATCTGAGTGCGGTGCCGGTGCTTCGGAGCAGGACCCATCTCCCGATCGTCGTCGACCCCTCGCATGCGGCAGGAAAGCGCGATCTGGTCGCCCCACTCGCACTTGGGGCCCAGGCCATAGGAGCACACGGCGTGATGGTGGAGATCCACCCTGATCCGGAGAACGCTCTCAGCGATGGGCCTCAGTCACTCCGGTTCGAACAGTTCGAAGCGCTCATGGCGGCCCTCGGCATTCCTCCTAGACGGTCGGGTCGGGAGGATTAAGCCGCTCCTCCTGCCGTTGTCCTGGGCATCCATGTCGGACGTCTGGATTCGTGCTCCGAGATGGCCTCGTCGTGTCCAAGCGTCACTCCGATGGTGTCGATACCTCCGAGCAGTCGTTCCTTGACGTTCGGGTCGATGTCGAACTCGATAGTCAGCTCCCCGGAAACGATGGTCTGTTCCGATAGGTCGATGTCGATGACGGCGGTGGGATCCGAGGCGACATCAAATAGCACCGCAACACGTTCGCCATCCAACTCAATTGGAAGAAGCCCGATGTTCGCCGCATTGTTCTTGAAGATGTCAGCCAGCGACGGTGCGATCACCGCTTCAAATCCCCAATCCTGAATTGCCCAGGCGGCATGTTCGCGAGATGACCCACAGCCAAAGTTCGGTCCGGCGACGAGGACTCGAGCGTCTGAGCGGTGCGGGTGATTGATGATGAACTCGTGAATGAGCTCTCCATTGTCATCGTGGGCCCAGTTGTAAAAGAGAAACTCGCCGTAGCCATCCCGTTCGATCCTCTTGAGAAACTGTTGAGGAATGATCTGGTCGGTGTCGACGTCAGCTCTGTCGACGTGAAGCATCGTCCCTGTGATGGCGCGGACCGGTTTCATGTTGGCTCCCACTCTCTCACGTCGACGAAGTGGCCGGTGATCGCCGACGCAGCGGCCATAGCCGGGCTGACCAGGTGGGTACGCGCCCCCCGACCCTGTCTTCCCTCATAATTGCGATTGGACGTTGAGGCGCATCGCCCGTTTGGGGGTATCACGTCAGGGTTCATCGCGAGACAGCTCGAGCAGCCAGCGTCGCGCCACTCGAACCCGGCGCTGGTGAAGATCCGATCTAAGCCCTCGGCCTCGGCTTGAGCCTTCACCTGCATTGACCCCGGGACGACGATGGCCCTCACCCCGGTTTTGACCGACCTTCCCTCGGCCACCTGTGCCGCAGCCCGAAGATCCTCGAGGCGTCCGTTGGCGCACGAGCCGATGAACACGTGGTCGATGGCGATGTCGGCCATGTGGGTCCCCGGGTCCAAGTCCATGTACTGAAGCGCCCTCGCCGCGGAGTCTCGCTGCAGGTGATCCGCAAAACTCTCGGGATCCGGAACCTCCTCGTCGATTCCTACGGTCTGGGCCGGGTTGACGCCCCAGGAGACATGGGGAACGAGCTGGGAGGCGTCGACATGGTGGGTGGTGTCGAAGACTGCGTCATGGTCGGTTCGCAGCGCTCTCCACGCTTCGAGTGCCAGATCCCAGTCTTGCCCCTGCGGCGCAAAGGGACGATCTTTCAGGTAGGCAAAAGTGGTCTCGTCTGGCGCAATCATCCCGGCGCGGGCACCGGCTTCGATGGTCATGTTGCAGACCGTCATGCGTTCTTCCATCGTCAGCGCCTCGACGGCTGGGCCCCGGTACTCGATTACATGTTTTCCTCCCCCCGACACACCAATGGCGGTGATGGCACCGAGGATGAGATCCTTGGCACTGACGCCCCACGGGAGCTGTCCGTCGATCTCGATTGCCATGCTGCCGGGCCTTGCTTGCCAGATAGCTTGCGTCGCTAGGACGTGCTCGACTTCGGAAGTGCCGATTCCGAAAGCCAGTGCTCCGAAAGCGCCATGGGTCGATGTGTGGCTGTCGCCACAGACGACCAACATGCCTGGCTGAGTCAAACCCTGCTCGGGTGCAATCACATGGACGATTCCCTGGCGGGGGTCGTCCAGATCGAAGAGGGTGATGCCCTGGGCGGCACAATTGGCGCGGAGAGCATCAATCTGGGTCTTGGAAAGCCGATCTCGGATCCCGAGATGGCGATCGGTCGTTGGGACGCCATGGTCGATCGTGGCCAGAGTCAGGTCGGGTCGGCGCACCCGCCGGCTTGAATGACCGAGTCCGGCGAACGCCTGCGGGGAGGTCACTTCGTGAACAAGATGTAGATCGACATAGAGCAGGCTGGGGTCGGTGCCGGTGACGACATGTGAATCCCACACCTTCTGAAAAAGAGTCTGGCCGGCCATCAGGCCGTTCCGACGGATGCGACACTGGCGACGGCTTCGGCCACCCGGTCGCCGATCTCTGACGTCGAGGCGCCCATTTCGGCTGCTCGGAGTGAGGGGAGAGCCCCGGCGACACCTGCCACTGCTTCTTCGATTGCGGCACCCGCATTGTCCTCCCCGAGAGTGGTGAGAAGCATCGCTGCGGCCCCGATTGCAGCAAGTGGGTTGATCTCTCCCCGACCTTCAAAGCCAGGCGCTGTTCCGCCGATCGGCTCGAACATCGAGATCCCGGCCGGGTTGATGTTGGCGCCGGCTGCGATGCCCAGACCGCCTTGGAGGGCGGCTCCCAGGTCGGTGATGATGTCGCCAAACATGTTGTCGGTGACGATGACATCGAACCGACCGGGATCGTCGACCATCCAATAGCACGCGGCGTCCACATGGGCATAGTCGGCCTCCACGTCGGGGTAGTCACCGGAAACTTCCGAGAACACCCGGTCCCATAGATCCCATGCATATGTCAGGACATTGGTCTTGCCGCAAAGCGTCAGGTGCGGGCGGCTTCGCCGCTGCGCCAGTTCGAAGGCGTATCGGATGCAGCGCTCGACGGCGAATCTGGAGTTGACCGAATGTTGGACTGCGACCTCGAAAGGGGATCCTTTGGCCGTGAATTCCCCACTGCCCGCATAGAGCCCTTCACTATTCTCACGGACCACGACCATGTCGAGGCCTTCTGGCCCTACTCCTGTAAGTGGGCCTCTTACTCCCGGCAGCAGCCTCACTGGCCGCACATTGACGTACTGGTCGAACTCTTTGCGAAGTCTCAGCAAGATCTCTTGCTCGAGAATTCCAGGCGCAATATCGGGGTGGCCGATGGCTCCGAACAAAATGGCATCTGTCGATCGGATCAGTTCCAGATCGGAACCTGTGAGCGTCTCTTTGGTTTGGAGGTAACGCATCCCGCCGATGTCGTGACGTTGGTACTCGACTTCGAAGCCAAACGCTGAAGCCGCATGGTCGATGACTTTCGTCGCTTCGGCGGTGACCTCGGGTCCGGTGCCGTCACCTGGAATGACCGCAATTCGATGCGTTGTCACTGAAACGATGATGCGACTCCTTCGGGTACCTCAATGCCGGACACGACTTCGTCCACGATGGCACGCAGCTGCGAGTCGGGAATCTCACCGCTCTGGTCGGCGATCTCCTTCATACGTTTGAACGCGGCCTCAAAAGTAGACGAGTCGAGCTGGATGCCGATCCTGTCGAGCGCAAACTTGAAAGCAGCGCGGCCGGAGTGCTTGCCGATGACGATCGATGAACCGTCGGCTCCTACGGCCTCTGGATCTATGATCTCGTACGTGGCCCGGTGCCGCAGGACACCGTGCTGGTGGATTCCAGACTCATGAGCGAATGCGTTTCTGCCCACTATCGCCTTGTTGTACTGGATCGGGTACCCGGTGTGCTCGGCAACCAGTCGCGACGCTTCATGAAGCTCCTCGGTGGTCACGTTCACATCCACCTCGAAGGCGTCCTTGCGAATTTTCAGCGCCATCACAACCTCTTCGATTGAGGTGTTGCCGGCACGCTCGCCTATCCCGTTGATGGCGCCCTCGATCTGTCTGGCGCCTGCCTCGACGGCGGCCAGCGAGTTGGCAACGGCCAAGCCGAGATCGTTGTGGCAATGGGCGGAGATGGTGACATCCGGCCTCGGTCCCTTGACCTCGGATACGACCCGACGGATCAAGTCGCCGTAGTCACCCGGGGTCGCGTAGCCGACGGTGTCCGGAATGTTGATCGTTGTAGCTCCGACGCTGACGGCCGCCTTGCAGACGGCGATCACGAAGTCGGGGTCGGACCGGGTCGCATCCTCGGGGGAGTACTCGACGTTGTCGGTATAGGCCTTGGCCCGGGCGACGCCGGCCTTCACCGCAGCCATCACCTCTCCGGGGTCCATCCGCAGCTTGTGTTCCATGTGGATCGGAGACGTGGCTATGAATACGTGGATTCTGGGAGCGTCGGCGTGTCGGATTGCTCTCCAAGCAGTGTCGATGTCGTCGCGTTCTGTTCGCGCCAGAGCGGCAATGACCGGTCCCTCCACCTCCTGAGCGATTCGGCTCACGGACTCGAAATCTCCTGGAGATGAGATCGGGAAGCCGGCCTCGATCACGTCGACCCCGAGTCGGGCCAGCTGAGTTGCGATGGCAACCTTCTGGTCGCCGTCAAGAGCAATTCCCGGTGCCTGTTCTCCGTCCCGGAGTGTGCTGTCAAATATCTGTACTTGTTCTGGCATAGTTGGTTTCTCCTCGTAGTGGTTGGTGGCTGGGCGCCGGTCGTGTCGCGGGGACACACCGGCTAGGTAAGGGCGAGGAGGCCCTTGTTGTGTGAGAGGAGGCGAGGAGTCTGGTCGTTAGAAATCATGAGCTCACCGACGTTCTAGTCGCTGGTGTCAGGTCAGAGGTCTTCTTCATTGCGATTCGGCCTGACTTGACCAGATCAACGATCCCATATCTACGGACTTGATCCAGGAATGAGGAAAGATGGGCAGGGGCACCGGTCAGCTCGAAGGTGAGCGAGCTGTCGGCGAGGTCAATGACTTTGGCGTCATACAGCGACGCAGTGTCACGGAGCTCGCCGCGGGCGGCCACATCACAGGAGATCCTCACCAGCATGACCTCACGCTCCAGCACTTGATTGGGGTCCAGCTCTTGGACTTTGATCACGTTGACCAGTTTGTGGAGCTGTTTCTTGAGTTGTTCCAGCTCTGGAGCGTCGACTACGAGAGTGATCCGCGACCGACCGTCGACGTGGGTGGGCCCGACCGCAAGGGAGTGAATGTTGAACCCCCGGTTGGAGAACATGGCCGATACTCGGGCGAGCACACCCGGTTTGTTCTCGACGATGACTGCAAGGGTGTGTTGCATCAGAGGTCCTCGGGTCCCATCACGATATTGTCGTTCGATCCGCCGGCGGGGACCATCGGGAAGCACATCTCTTCAGGGTCGACCACCACTTCGATTACTACGGGTCGATCGTCGACCGAGAGAGCCTTGTCGATCACGACATCCACTTCGGATGGGTGCTCGGCGCGGAGACCGACGCAGCCCATGGCCTCGGCGAGCTTCGGGTAGTCGGGCGTGTGGTGGGTCAGGTCGACGGACGACAGCCGTCCTCCGTAGAAGAGGTTCTGCCACTGCTTCACCATGCCATACCCACCATTGTTGAAGACAGCGACCTTGACCGGAATCCCTTCGACAGAAGCCGTGATCAGCTCCTGCATTGTCATCTGGAAGCAGCCGTCGCCATCAAGTGCAATCACCAATTCGTCGGGTCGAGCGGTCTTGGCGCCGATCGCCGCAGGTATCGCGAACCCCATTGTTCCCAAACCGCCGGAGTTGATCCAAGACCGGGGCCGCGAGAAGCCCCAGAATTGAGACGCCCACATTTGATGTTGTCCCACACCTGCGGCCACGATCGCCTTGCCGCCGGTTATCGAGTGAAGGCGCTCAATGAAGTATTGAACCTTGATTGGCCCGTTCGGGTCTTGCTCGTAGGAAAGAGGCTTCTCCGTCCGCCAGGTCTCCAACTGAGCCAACCACTCATCTCTGCTGGGAGCCGGTTGATCGCCACGCTTGGCTTGGAGCCTCGCAATGAGGGCGGTGAGCACCGACCGGGCGTCGCCGACGATCGGGATTTCGGGCTGTCGGACCTTGCCGATCTCTGCCGGATCGACGTCCACATGGATGACTCGGGCGCTTGGGGCGAAAGAGTCGACTTCACCCGTGACCCGGTCATCGAATCTGGCCGCGAGTGAAATGAGCACGTCAGAGTTCTGAATGGCTGTGGTGGCGGGGTAGGTGCCATGCATACCCGGCATGCCCAAGGCGAGCGGATGGTCGTCCGGGAACGCGCCACGCGCCATCAGCGTGGTCACCACCGGGACATTCGCTGACTCGGCAAAGGCGAGCAATTCCGCAGATGCATTGGCCTTGATGACACCGCCGCCAACATAGAGAACGGGTCGCTCGGCGCCCTCGATCATGTCGATGGCCGCTGCGATCTGAACAGGGTGGCCGGTGGTGGTCGGTTTGTAGCCCGGCAGACCAGCAAGTGATGGCTCCTTCCAGGCGGTCACCTGATTGAGGACGCTCTTGGGAATGTCGATGAGGACCGGGCCTGGACGGCCAGTCGAGGCCAGGTGGAACGCCTCATGGATGATGGACGGGAGCTCGTCGGCAGTGGTGACGAGATAGGCATGCTTTGTGCAATGCATTGCTAGTCCGGTGGTGTAGGCCTCCTGGAAGGCGTCGCTTCCAATTGCCGAGGTCGCAACCTGACCGGTGATCGCGACAAGGGGAGTGGAGTCCATCATGGCATTCTGAAGAGGAGTGATCAGATTGGTAGCGCCAGGCCCGGAAGTGGTCAACGCCACTCCCACTCTCCCCGTCGCCATGGCATAGCCTTCGGCCATATGGCCGGCACCTTGCTCGTGGCGGGCCAGTACATGGCGGATTGGGCTATCGAGGAGGGGGTCGTAGGCGGGGAGGATGGCACCTCCGGGTAGGCCGAATATCACTTCTACGCCTTCGTATTCGAGGCTTTGGAGGAGTGAGTTCGATCCGGTGTATGGCTTCTGTGTCATTTGGGTAACAAAAAACCCTCCAGTTGGGAGGGTCGGGCGCACGCAGACTGTCTGCGCGCGCTATTCAATAAGAAGTACTAGTGCCTGGGCCGTGGTGATCTTCATGAGTGAGATAGAAGTATGTACCAAGGATTCCCTGCATGTCAAGGTCTAAGCGATCACCAACACTCCTATCTCGTCTTGGTTACCTTGTTGAGACCTCTCGGTGTCTCGGGGTCCAGGCCCTTGGCAAGCGTCAAATGGTAGGCAAAGAGCTGTCCGGCGACGATGGCCGGAATCGGACTCAGCCACTCCTCTACGATCGGAATCTGAAGGGCGGCCTCTCCGATATCTGCGATCTTGGGGTCATTGGTGATGGAAACCACCCGACCGCCCGCATCGGCGGCGCTTGCCAGCACCGAGGCGACGTCGTCCGAAACTTCTCCAAGGGCAGCAATCCCGAAGACCGGATATCCGGGCTCGAGCACTGCAACAGGGCCATGGAGAAAATCTGCTGTGGAAAAAGGCTGGGCGACCACGTAGGTAAGTTCCTGAAGCTTGAGCGCCCACTCGAAGGCGGTTGAATGATTGAAGCCGCGGCCCAACACCGCGCAGTGCTCAATCCCGGCAAACAGCACGGCAACGTCCCTGATCTCGTCCTCGGTATGCACCACCGTCTCGACTGCGATGGGAATCTCGGCGAGCGACTCCGTGCCCTCGGTCTGGATCGCTGAGACAAGGGCGACAAGGGCTAGTTGAGAGGTGTAGGTCTTGGTGGCTGCAACGGCTTTCTCCTTCCCGGCTACAAGTGTGAGGACGACGTCGGCGTGTGCAGCAAGGGGAGATCGAGCGTCATTCGTCATGGCAACGGTCGGTCGACCCTGCCGTCGCCCCTCGGCCAATACGGAAACGATGTCAGGGGACTGGCCGCTTTGCGATATCCCAACAACGAGTGCGTCAGCAAGGCTGGGCGGTCTCTCGTAGACCGAGAAGAGAGAAGGAGTGGTGAGGCCGACAGAGGACTGATTGCGGGTGCCCCAGACATATTGGGCGTAGCGGGCAGCATTGTCCGAGGTCCCCCGAGCAGCGATGATCGCGTGAGTTGAGTCTGCCAATAGATTCGCCACCTCGGCGGCTGGGCCCACATTCACCTCAATCGCGTGGCTGAGAACCAGAGGTTGTTCCCGAATCTCATCGATCATTCCCACTGTCGGTCCTTCGGTGCTTCGGATACCGTCATGGGACCATTCCATGGCCGGTCGGGTAGAGGGCGGGAATCGCAGCGGGCAGCCTGCCCTGGAATGCGGTCTCACCGAACACTGCGGAAGCCAGCGCCCG
>CAXMPS010000016.1:0-1402 GCA_964194995.1 uncultured Gammaproteobacteria bacterium
AACCCGGACGGGTTTCGCGCCAACTACGGCGAGAAGATCTACAGGGACTATGTAGTGATGGCCTCCGAGGCCGAGGAAGAAATAACCGATAAGAAACCGCAGAAATGCAAGTTTTGCGGGCGGTCGATGAACCCCGAGAGCTTGGAATCCCATCAGTCTCAGGCGCACCCTGAGGGGGCCGAATACTCGTCGGTGCCGTGCTTTTAGGCGTTTCGACCCCACATGGGTGTCGGTACCGTACAGCCGTCATGATCCTGTTCACTCCCCTCGCACGACTCGCCCTTACCCGGTTCCGGTGGTTTTTCGCGACCGGTGACGAACGCGACGCCGAGATCCTCGCCCTCCGACATCAAGTCCTGGTGTTGCAACGCCAGATCAACCGAGCTCGATTCACCGACACGGATCGCACGATCTTCGCGCTGCTCGCCAGCGTGTTGGACCGGCGACGCCTCGCTGACGTGTTCCATATCGTGAGGCCCGAGACAGTCATCGGGTGGCATCGACGTCTCGTCGCCCGCCATTGGATCCAACCACCAACCGCGAAACCAGGACGACCACCCATCGACCCCGAGCTCCGGAAACTGACCATCCGTCTCGCCGGCGACAACCCGAACTGGGGATACCGGCGCATCCACGGAGAACTGGCAAGACTCGGCCACAAGATCGCAGCATCGACCGTGTGGAGAATCCTTCGGACTGCCGGCATCGACCCTTCACGTGATCGCACCGGTCCGACGTGGATGGAGTTCATCCGATCCCAAGCCGCTGGGATCATCGCGACCGACTTCGTTTGCGTCGACACCGCAACTCTGCGCCGGTTTCACGTGTTGTTCGTTATCGAGGTGGGATCCCGGCGGGTGCATCTCGCCGGGATCACGACAAACCCGACCGGCCCTTGGACCACCCAAGCCGCCCGCAACTTCCTCATGCGACTCCTCGACGACCACGGGTTCCGGTTCCTGATCCGCGACGGTGCCAGCCAGTTCACCCGGTCATTCGACGACGTACTCGCTGGATCGGGAGTCACCGCGATACGAATCCCGCCACGAACACCCCAAGCGAACGCTTTCGCCGAACGATGGGTCCGAACGCTGCGCCACGAGCTGCTCGATCGGACAATCATCTGGAACGAACGCCAGTTGCACGCGTTGCTCGTCGAGTACGTCGATCACTACAACAACCACCGGCCACATCGCGGGATCGACCAACACGCACCCGAAGATAATCATCTCGTCACGCCGATCAGGCCAGGCCAGGCGATCCAACAACACACCACCTGCGCCGGACTCATCAACGAGTACCAACCCGCAGCCTGAACCAGCCCACCGGCCAACCCAGCGACCCGAGAGATCAGCTTCAACGCGCCCAACGCCCATCACCACCGGTGAAGACATACCTCAAC
>CAXMPS010000017.1:0-22778 GCA_964194995.1 uncultured Gammaproteobacteria bacterium
CCAAGTTGAGATGCTTTAGAGGTATGGCCACCAGTCGAATTTTGGGCGCCCACCAAGGACCTACGCTGGGTTTGTGAGCTTCCTATTCCTGCGTCTTCGACCCAAGCGCGAGCGTCTCGAGCACGAGTTGCTGGCACCCCTGGCCACGAAGGCGGACGAGTCTCGGGGCCGTGCCGAAGACGAGGCCCCCGACGAATTCCGAACAGCCTTCGAGCGAGATCGTGATCGGATCATTCACAGCAAGGCATTCCGGCGTCTGAAACACAAGACACAAGTCTTCCTTCACCCAGATGGTGACCACTTCGTTACAAGAATGACGCACACCATCCACGTCAGCCAGGTAGGTCGGGCGATGGCCCGCTCACTTGGTCTCAACGAGGATCTCACCGAGGCGATCTGTTTGGCTCACGATGTCGGGCATTCACCATTTGGACACACCGGTGAAGACGCACTGAGCCCTTTCGTAGAGGGAGAGTGGCTGCACTCGGAACATGGAGTTCGCACCATGTCTTTGCTGGAGCCTCAGAACCTGACCCACGAGGTGTTAGACGGGATTCGGGCTCACTCCTGGAAGATCGAGCCGCAGCCAGAGACACCAGAGGCCTGGCTATGCCGGTTCGCCGATCGCATTGCCTATCTGACCCATGACGTGTCGGATGCGCTGCGGGCCGGGGTGTTGGAGTATCACGACCTGCCGGTTCGGACCCTCACCACATTCGGCGCAACTTCGCGGGAGTGGATCGGGGCGATGATCAACGCGGTGGTGGAGACTTCTTACCAGTCGGGACGAGTTGAGATGGATGAGGTTCATCTCGAAGTGATGGGCGAGCTTCGTGACTTCATGTTCGAACGTGTCTATATGAGACCGGAGGAGGAGTTCGAGAAGGAAAAGGCAATCCTCGTGATCCAGGACCTGGTCGGGTACTACCGGGAACACCCTCACGAGGTACCGGATTCATACACGGTGCCCGACGCGGAACCTCTGACCAGGGCGATCGACTACGTCGCAGGGATGACCGACCGTTTCGCTCTCAACACTCACGACCGTCTTTTCAGGCCAACCTTGCTCGACTAGCCCTTCTCGTCGTGTGACGCCCTAGCTTCGGCGTCAGGATGGTTACGGCGATCATTACCCCCGCCATCAACGCCAAGCCGAATGCCTGCGTCGTGGTATGCGCCGTCCGTTCTGTTGTGTTCACTGTTCTCCACCTCCTAGTCGGTGTAGGTGTTGGTGGGGGTAGGGCTGAGCCAGATGCCGCTTGTCTGGGGTTGGAGCGAATCGTTCACGGTTTGGTTCCAGAGTTCGACGATTTCTGAAACGGTGTGTGATCGGCTCAGTTCGGCGGCGAATTTTTCGGACACGAGGGTTGCCTGGTAGCGGGAGCGGTTGAACCTCTTGTCGATCCCTCGTTGGACTCGTTTCCGCAGCGGGTTGAAGAGGGCAGCGACGGCAAGAGTCGAACCAGCTACGGCCAGGCTGTTCTGTGCTGGTAGCAAGTTTGTGATCAGAGTTATGAGTCCGAAGAACGCCGCTGCGAGGAGCCCGACGACGATGGCGTAGCCGAGCGTGCGGGAGATGATCCGGTCGATCTCGAACAGCTTGTATCGAGTGATTGCAATGGTGATGGATATGGGTATCGAGGCGAAAGCAAGAGCCACGAATACACCGCTTATGGTCGAATCTGTGTCCGTCGCGATGATGAAAGCGAAGCCCACGGCGAGGAACAGAGTCGCAAAGAGCATCCATCTGATTTGCGCTTTCACCACGAGTGACGATTGGCCATACCTGATGATGAGTGACCAGACACCGCCGATGGCTATGACCAAGAGTCCCATACCCCAGACGCTCAAAACGAAATCTAGGGCGACTGTCGGAAGGAACCCGATGGGGTTGGCGATACGCCACGGCTGATCACCTGATTGGAATGGCGGTCCAATCTCCACGGCGAACAGGGCCACGAGGAGACTCGTCGGCACCATGATCGCGCCTACCCATCCCACCCACGCCTGTCGTCTCGTGAAGAAGCGACCAGTGGGAAACATGAATGGTATGAGGACCAGCGGATAGAAGATGAGATTCAGTCCCACCCAGTTGTCGAGGACGATCGCGAAGTAATCCGAGAATGATGGAGACTCTGGCTCGGCGCCCGTAAAACGCGTGAGCACACCTGTGATAAGAAGCCCAAAGCCGATGACCAGAAGCAGCCACGAAGTCCGGTTTCCGGGCTGGCGGACCGCAATCAGAGCGCCCAAGAATGTGAACAGGAGAGTGAGCAGAACCCCGAGGAGAACGGTGCCAACAAAGCCCCCCTTGTTCAGAACCTCGTCAAGGAACAGGAACACAGTCAGCACTGTCACCATCCCGGTCCACACCCACGGAACAATCGACTTGACCGATCTCACTGACAGATTCCCTTCACAAGCGAGTGTCGCGAATTCTCCGTGACGGAATCGTTACGGAGTCCGCCCGTACCGCAAATAACGGCACTTATGCGCACGAGGCGGTTCCCATAGGGGGTTATGAGCGCGGGTCGCGCTGAGGCTGGCGGGTGCGGACCCAGATGCCGACTGAGGTGGGCTGCATGGTCCGGTTGACTACTGCGACCGAGTCTTCTGTGAGTTGGTTTAGATCGGTTGCGTCTTGTAAACGATCTGCGAAATCGGCTACCACCTGTTCGGCGTCGTATTTGGCTCGATAGAAGCGGCGGTCTACCCAACCGAGAATGCGTTTTCGAACGGGGTTGAACAGTGCCGCCACGGCCAGGGTCGATACGGCCACAAATACGGGGGTCTGCTCTCCCAAGAGTTGTTTCGGCAACCAGACGGCTCCGACTGCGTAGATGAGGCCGAGGAGTGTTACGACGAGTGTGTAGGCAATGGTTCCAGAGATGAGCCGGTCGATCTCGTAGAGCCGGTAGCGGGTAATGGCGATGGTGATCGTTGTGGGAAGAACCGAGAGGCCGAACACGAAGAGGAAGATCGCCACAAAGCCTTGATAGAACTCGAACATGATCTGGCTCATCAATGTGATCGCCAGAAGAAGCATGGCGTAGACCACCCATTTGATCTGAGTACGGATGAGAGGGTTCGACCTGCGGTACCGAGTCACGATGGCCGGTATGCCTCCGACCATCAAGGAGACAAGGCCAACCCCGAAAACCGTGGCAATTACAGGCGCATCTTCGAGTCCGCTGAAGTTCTCAACGTCGAATTCGAGGAACCCGATCGGATTGGTGATCGTCCATGTGTCGTCAGTCGGGCCGATCTCTGTGGCGAACGCCTCAACGAAGAATCCTATCGAGGCGACAACTCCGGCCAGCCATCCAGCCCATGACCAGCGTCGGGTCAGGAACCGGCCTGTGGGGAAGATGTAGAGGAGAAGGAACAGCGGAATAATCAGGGCGAAAAAGAATCCGCTGTTCAACCAGATTATCGCCAGCGCATCCCAAATAGAAGCCGGGTGAGGTGGTTCAGCTTGGCCGCCGATACGCAGATCGGCAGCGCCTTCTACAACGAACCACGTGCCTACAACAAACAGGAGCCACGACACTCTGTTCCCCGGCTGACGAACAGCAATCAACAAACCCAGAGCCACATACACGGGTGACATCAGAAGAAGACCGACCTTCTCCACATCCAACACACCTTGAATGCCGCCGGCGACAGCCACAACGAGCGTTGCGGCAACAACCAATCCGGCCCACGTCCACGCGGTGACTAAGACAACACGTCTCACTAACCAAACCCCGTCATACTGAACAGTCTCGCGAACCAGGCGTTACGAGAACGTGACGAGACGCACACCGCTCCGTCGGTGGTTTAGCGGACGTGCTGAAACGTCGAACGACATCGTGACTTATCCGTTTCCTCAATGGATTCAAAAATGTCGCGGCGGGATGAAACGATCTACGTCGTGGAGACTGTATCTCACAGCGGCGAGGCCGATCGACAACCCATCGAGGCGTAGGCTGATTTGATGGCCTACTCCGCGGAACTCGCCGGTCGAATCCACCACCACATCGGCTCGAAATGACGGTGTCGTCGAGAAGAAGATGTTCGGAGGTGTTGCCTTCATGAGCCACGGCAACATGGCAGTAGGCGTGGCAGGCGACGAACTCATGGTCAGGGTCGGACTCGAAGGATACGACGACGCCATCGCCGATCCTGGTGTGCGGGATTTCGACGTGACCGGCAAACGCATGAAAGGTTGGGTGCTTGTCGATCCCCAAACCATCGCCGCCGACAATGATTTACGCAGTTGGATCGACGTCGGCATGGACTTCGCCGACACGCTTCCGCCGAAATAGGCTCCGCCCATGGGCTACCAGCATCTAGACATCACCCAAGACGGTCATGTCGCCACCCTCTGGCTAAACCGTCCCGCAAAACGCAACGCCATGTCCGAAGACATGTGGTCTGACATTCCGTCAGCGGTTGCCGATCTCGACGCCGACGACGAGGTGAGGGTGATTGTCCTCGCAGGACGTGGCTCCTCATTCACTGTTGGGATCGACGTGAACATGCTTGCGAGCCTTCAACCACAAGGACGCTCCAGCGCCGAGGCCAGCATGATCCTGTACGAGAAGATCCTAAAGTTGCAACGGACCGCCTCCTGTTTCGCCGACTCGCCGAAGCCGGTGATCGCAGCTATCCATGGTTACTGCCTGGGGGCTGGCGTTGATTTGATCTCCGCATGTGACATCCGACTGGCAGCCGAGGACGCCGTTTTCTCGATACGAGAAACGAAAATGGGTCTGGTAGCTGACATCGGGTCGCTGCAACGGTTGCCAGCCATCGTGGGTGCCGGAGTAACGGCCGAAATGGCTTACACCGGCGGTGACTTTCCGGCCAAGTGGGCCAAGGAGAAGGGATTGGTCAATGAGGTCTACGAAGACGAAGCCAGCCTCATCAGCGCCGCCCAGGGTCTCGCCGGTGTGATCGCCGCCAACTCCCCCTTGGTAACCCAGGGGATCAAGAATGTCCTATCCGCTAGAGAGGACAAAACAGTGGAGGAGGCGCTCAAATACGTCGCTTTATGGAATTCCTCGTTCCTCTTTTCAAACGATCTCATGGAAGCTCTCAATGCCTTCATGGAGCAACGCGACCCAGACTTCACCGGCACCTGAACACGACCCCCTTTTCCCCCGAGTGACCTGACTACCCCCGACGGTCCTGTCTCAGCAGTGTCCTGATGGCGGAGTTCTTCCAGATGTTCCCGAATTGACTCCACTGCCGACGCTTATCGACCAGATGAGCCTCCATCGTCACCGACTCCGAACCACCGAAGTGGGCGCTCAACTGGGTGAGTGTGTGAATCCAAATCTTGTCTTCCAGCCGACTGGTGTAGATCTTGAAGCTGGCGTCGTAGAGAGGGTCATTGGCTCTCACCAGAAGATGAACTCGGGCGACACTCGCTTGTTCGTCGTCTGACTCATGAGCGCTGAACGTGATGAGCGCGGCGAACGGGTGACCTTCGGGAGTCATGTAAGACCAGGAGCGTTCGTCGGCGTAGATCACACGAACACCGGTCGTCAGCTTGGTTGGACCCTTGCCCCCACCAATGATCGCTACTTCTCCGGGGGTGATCCCACCGGCAGGTGCGTAGAACTTGTTCGACGGATACCAGAAATCGCCAAAATTCTCTTTCCAAACCGAGATGACATCTTCTGGAGTCGGACCCGTTATCCCAACCTCATAGGTCTTTTGCCACAGTGGACCGAAGCCTTGGAGCGGCCCCATCGGCTTTCGACCTTCCACATTCCCGACTTTCGCACCTTCTGCTACCTCTCCAACGTGAAACTCTTCGATCGGTTCGGCCCAGTTGTCAGCATTCCTCGGTTCACTCATGCTTCACTCCTTGTTCTCGACAAGAACTACTGCAACGCCGTTCCGCAACCGTTACGAGACCGGGTTAACCCTTCCGTAACCCCCGATCGGCAACAATCAGGGCGAATGAGTGATTTCGACGCTGTAGTAGTCGGGGCAGGACCCAACGGACTGGCGGGCGCAGTCGAACTGGCAAGGTCCGGAAGAAAAGTTCTTCTCATCGAGCGCGCCGAAAGAATCGGTGGTGGGACCAGGACCGAAGAGTTGACCCTGCCCGGGTTCAAACACGACATATGTTCCGCCATCCATCCCGCGGGGGTGGCTTCGCCGTTCTTCAATGAGATCGGATTACAGGTGGATTGGATTCAGCCGCCAATCCCTTTCGCTCACCCCCTTGATGGCGGCCGGGTGACGGCTCTTCATCGCTCAGTCGAAGACACAGCCAACCAATTCGGTAGCGACAAGGACCGATACACCGGGCTCATGCGTCCACTGGTCGACAGCATCGAGGAACTAGTCGAGGACGTGCTCAGCCCGATCACGATCAACCCCAGACACAAGGCAGCCTTCGCCCGGATTGCAGCAATTGGCGCACTCCCGGCGTCCATCTTGGCGAAACGCTTTGACACCGAGGAGGCGAAGGCGCTGATTGCAGGGCTGTCGGCTCACTCAATCGCCCCGTTCAGCTCGCCCGCCACCGCATCGGTCGGCGTAATGTTGGGAGCGATTGGACACTTCTACGGATGGCCAATCGCACGGGGAGGATCGCAGAGCATCGCTCAGAGTCTGGCCGACCGCCTCGAAGCGCTCGGCGGGTCGATCGAGACTGGACGCGAGGTGACATCAGTGGCAGAACTGCCGGGCGATATTGCACTGCTCGACGTGATGCCACCGGCAGCCTATGGAATGGCCAAGGACCGAATCGCAACATCGAATGTGCGTCGTCTCTCCCGCTGGAAGCCCGGGCCAGGTGTATTCAAGGTTGATTGGGCGCTGGACGGTGCCATCCCCTGGACCGATCCTCTAAGCAGCCAGGCTGGCACCGTGCATGTCGGTGGCACATATGGAGAAGTGGAAGCGGCCGAACGAACAGTCTTCAGAGGCCAACACCCGGAGCAGCCATTTGTACTGCTGGCCCAGCAGTCTCTCTTCGACAACACCCGCGCCCCCGATGGCAAACACACCGTGTGGGGCTACTGCCATGTGCCCAACGGTTCATCGGTGGACATGACCGATCGGATCGAAAACCAGATCGAAAGATTCGCCCCAGGGTTCAAAGATCTCATCCTTGAGCGCCATGCCCGCAATGCCGTCGACTATGAGTCCTACAACCCCAACTATGTGGGAGGAGATATCGGTGGTGGGGGCTTTGGCTTGAAAAAGATCATGCAGATGGGGGCGAAACGACCTTACGTTTTGGGCGACGGGGTTTTCCTCTGCTCGGCTGCTACACCCCCAGGGGCCGGCGTACACGGCATGTGTGGGTACTACGCGGCCCGGGCAGCGCTCGACTAGACACGTCCTCACTCGAACCACCCAGTGGACGAAATCCGAACAACCCAGCCAGTCTCACCCGGTGATCGCCTCTAGCTCATTGGCATAGATCGAGATCGCCTCGTCAAGGCGGGTCAATGTGAAAATCTGGCGGTAGTGCTCCGAGAGTCCGTAGGCCCTCAACGCGTGACCGCTGCGTTGGGCCCGGATCAGGGTCGTAACCAGCAGACCGATCCCGCCACTATTCATGTACTCCAGGTCAGTGAAATTGAGAATGACGGCATCGGCGCCCTTCCCTGCCTCCTCGTGTGCTTGGCTGATCTCAGCCTCCGAAAACGAAGTGATCTCGCCCTTGATATCGATCACCCGAATTCCCTCTGCGACATCGCGGATATCCATAGTCAATTTGGCAGTCGTCACAGGTCTCCTCCTAATTCCCCGCTTTCGCGTCCTCGTATATGTGCATGAAGTCCGACAATCGTGTTATCTCAAAGACTTCTCTGTAGTGCTCGGTCAGCCCAAACGCCCCGATATCACGGTCGGCCGCCCTGGCCTTTGCCAGGACACCCACGATCACCGCGATCCCTGTCGAGTTGATGTACTCGACCTGGCGAAAATCGAGAAGGATCTGACCGTCAGTCGTTGAGGCCAACTCATATGCGGCCTCGAGTTTCCCCTTGGCGGCACGGTTCACTGTGCCTGAAAGCTTGATGATCGAGCCCTTCTTTGTTTGGTTGACCACCACCTCGAATCCTTGGCCTGACATCAGGCATCTCCTTTCCGGTTCATGACCAACTCGACAATGTGAGTCCCGTCTTGGTTCTCGATTCTGACCTCGTCGACCATCTTCTCGATCAGGAATAGTCCCCAGCCCCTTGGAGTCTGCTCTCCGGCAAGTTTGGCCTCGAGATCGGGGGTCTCGACATCTGGTATCACCTTGTCTCCACCGTGATCGCTGACTCTTATCCGTACTGCTGCTGCGGTGGCTTTGACCTCGACATTGACGTCCAGAGAGGAGTCGTTCTCGTTTCCATGCTCGATGGCATTCATCACTGTCTCGCCAACGGCAGTCTTGAGTCGTTCGAGTCGAAGGCCTCCGAGGCCGAGTGAGCCCACAGCCTCGGCAACCCTGGCTATGGCAAGGACTTCGTTCCCTTCGATGCTGGAAACAGCAAAGGATGCGAGAAGCTCCTCCCGCGAATCAGGGGAAAATGCCGATGCAGCGTCCTCCGCTGAGGAGGTCCGACGAACGACAACAATGGTGATGTCGTCTTCTTGCTCGACCTCGACGCCGGTCCAGTCTTCGAGATCTCCGACGATGGCGTTGACCATGTCTCCGTCCTTGCCCCTTTTGGCGACACGCCCCATGAGACGTCCGAATCCATACATCTCACGATCCGGATTGTGGGCCTCTGTAATTCCGTCGCTGGTGAGCACCATGACATCGCCGCTGTCCATCCGGTAGACCTTCTCGTCATAGGTCATTTCTGGCATCAGGCCGAGCGGCATCCCGGTGGCCCTCAACTCGATGACTCCCTCGGCCGTGCGCACATATGGGAGGTTGTGACCGGCGTTTGCGAACACCACCTCGCCAGCCCCAGTGTCGATGATGGCGTATAGACAAGTCACGAACATCGCCGGTGGGATTTCAGGGACGATGGCCTCGTTGACCTCCATCAATACCGCCGACGGCGAACTGTGCCGGGGTGCGGCAGCCCGCAGCATCGACCGGCATGTGGCCATCACAAGTGCTGCGGGAACACCTTTGTCCGTGACATCCCCGATGACCACACCGAGCCGTCCTCTCCCCAGATCGATGAAGTCGTAGAAGTCGCCGCCAACGGCGCGGGCGGGTCGGTAAAACGCGTCGACCTTCCAGCCAGGAATCGACGGCAACTCCTTGGGAAGCAATGTCTGCTGAATGAGAGCGGCGACCTCCATTTCTTGTTGGATGCGCTCGCGCTCCTTGGCTTCCGCCTGTTGCTCCCTGACGAGCTGAGCAACCTTCATCGCTGGGGCCACCTGCGAGGCAAGACTGCCGAGGAGATGGCGATCGTCGGTTGAGTAGGGCTGGTCCGAAAGACGGTGTCCGAGGTATAGGGCGCCGAGCAGCTCACCCTGACCGACCAACGGCACTATGAGCTCAACACCTGCGTCCCTGATCTCCGAGATCGCCTCTGACTCCAATTCGAGGTCGGCGACCTCCACAGGACCACCCGTCGAAAGAAGGACTGTCTCCAATGGGTCACCAGCCGGGATCGCTACCGGATCGATCACCTGTGTTACGGACTCCGGCACGGCACTTGGAGCTGTTTCGACCGTTTCGTCGGTTTTGCGGCGCTTTCTCAACTGGACCATGTCCCTTTCGTTCTAGCTCTCCACCGTCCCGAAATCGTTACGAACCCTTCACTACGAAGCGATTGATGCCCGCGCGAACTTGGCGCCATCCCCATGAATCCAACCTACTACCCGCCCATCTTTGCTGATTTTAGTTGCGTTCATGGCCGCCTCGGTAGCCCGGATGGACGACAGGTTCGACCGCAGAGAAGCGCGTTTCGATTGCATTGAAGAGACAATGGACAAGATGCAGCGGTTCTACGTCGCCACCACGGTGGGTTCCATAGCTGCGCTCACTGCAATCTTTTCACCAGTCGCCAACTTCCTCAGCTAGCCGAGCGCCGTCACTCCCTGACCCAAAGGCCAACAGCGAAGGCTGCATCGTCTCAAACCACACCAACCCAACCGTCCATAACACCATCGGGATCAACCCGACCTCGCAGCGACCCGGCGAACTCGTCGTTACGCAAACGCAACGAATTTGTAGGTATCCAATACGTTCCGAGAATTCGACATTTCGGTAATCGTAACGATGCACTATCTTCTCCGAAGGGAGGAAGACTTGCTCGACATTCGTCTACTAGGACCGCCAGATGTCGCCGTCGATGGCGCACCTATCGAGGTGGACACCCGAAAGGCGATTGCCCTCGTCGCCTATCTAGCCGTGGAAGGCGCCGCCAGCCGGGACTCTCTGGCCACTCTGTTCTGGGCCGAGTCCTCGACCGATCGAGCCCGGGCCACTCTGCGTCGCACCCTATCCTCGCTCCGCTCCGGGGTAGGAGCCGAAGCCATCGAGGCCGACCGAAGCCGGATCGCCCTGACCGGTCAGGTCACCACCGACATTGGTCGTTTCGACCAGGCCCTAGCCGCGACAGCTACCCACGAGCACGAGACAACCGACGTATGTGCTCGCTGCATCCCCCATCTAGCTTTGGCCACCGACCTCTACCGGGGCGACTTCCTCGCGGGGTTCTCAGTGAGGGACGCACCCGAGTTCGAGGACTGGGCTCGCATCGTCGCCGAAAGCCTGCGGCTCCGCGCCGGGGAGGCATTCCACCGCCTCGCCATGGCTCGGGCCGCCGGTGGCGACTATCCGGGAGCAATCTCCGCGGTCACCCGCTGGATCGACCTCGACCCCCTCCACGAGCCCGCCCATCGTCTCATCATGCTGCTCAACGGCTGGGCGGGTGACCGGCCCGGCGCCGTCGAGGCCTACCGCGGCTTTGTCGCCATCTTGGACCAGGAGCTCGGCGTGCCCCCGCTCGAGGAGACCACCGAGCTGTACGAGGCGATCCTCGACGAAGATCTGCCACCCGCTCCCGGAGTGCGGCGCAGGGTCAAAGCCGAGCCGTCAACGGCGCCGGTGGTAGGGAAGATGCTCAATCGCGAAGCCGAGTTCAACGAGCTGAGACGTGGGCTCGCGTCAGTATCCGATCGGGGGCAGGTTATCGCCCTCACCGGAGCGGGCTGGATGGGCAAGACCCGCCTCATTGAGGAGTTCTCGTCCGAGGTCTCCGACCAGGGTCTTCCCGTCCTGATGGGGCGGGCGTTCCGCATGGAGCAGACCATCCCCTACGGCGTGGCTACCCAGGTTCTCCGGGCGATGACACCATTCATCGAACAGCATCTCAAGACGATTCCCGAATGGGCACTGGCCGAAGTCTCCCGGCTCGCGCCCCTTCCCGGCGAGAACTACCCGCGGGCAAGCCTTGATCGTTTCGGTGAGCTGCGACTGCTTGAGAGCGTTTATGCCACCGTGGAAGCGATTAGCGCCGTACAGCCACTGCTGATCGTCATTGACGACCTGCAGTGGGTCGACCCGGCCTCGGCGAGCCTGATCTCTTATCTGGCCCGGCGCATCTCCGACTTCGCAGTCGTTCTCCTGGTGGCCGCCCGCAGCGGAGAGTTGCTCCCCGACCCGGTCGCCGACCTGACTGGGAATGCCGACATCACCGTCGACCTTCTACCGCTGACTGCCGAGGCCTTGGCTTCTCGTGTGGGGGATCAGACGCGAGCCGCTGACGTCATTCGAAGTACCGGCGGCGTCCCCCTCCTCGTCCTCGAAGCCATCTCCGGGGATGCGCCGGAAACCGAGATCAGGCCCGGGGTGGCTCGGTATCTGGACTCCAGGCTTCGAGACGCCAGCGAGTTGGGGCGCCAGGTCCTCACCACGGCCTCAGTCCTCACCGGCATCTGCGACGCCTCGCTGCTCCAAGAAACCAGTGGCCGCTCCGACGTCGAGGTGGTCGAAGCGGTCGAGGAACTCATCGGCTCAGGCCTACTTCGGGAGATGCCCGAGAGCGACGGGCTCACCTTCACTCTCGACACCTTGGAGGAGATCACATACGACTCGATCTCGCTGGTCAGACGGCGTCTTCTCCACCGCAGGGCGGCCGAAGCCCTCGAGACCAGGCCTCGCTCAGCGACCGACCCCGGTCTGGCGGGTGCCATCGCCACCCAGTACCGGGGTGCCGGTGACCCACGAGCCGCCGTGTGGTATCTCCGAGCGGGTGATCTGGCCCTCGGGGTCTACGCACACACCGAGGCTCGGGACTTCTATGAGACCGCCATCGCCCTGGGCAGCGTCGATGTCGGGCAAATCCGCTTGACGCTTGGTGAGATTGCCCTCACCCGGGGTGACTATCCGAGTGCGATGCGCGAACTGACCACAGCCGCCTCCCAGAGCGAAGGAGCGACACTAGGTCTGGTCGAACACCGGCTTGGGGTGGCCCAACGTCTGCTCGGCCGCTTTCCAGTCGCCATCGAGCACTTCGAACGCTCGCGCGAGCACCACCCGGTGCCCGCCGACCTCTACTCCGACTGGGCCCTTCTCTTTCACCGAACGGGCGACACGAAGAAGGCTCGAGAAATGGGTCAAAAGGCGTTGGCTGCCATCGAAACAACCGACAACCGAACGAGGGCCCGAGTGCTCAACGTCCTTGGCGTTGTCACCAATGACCCGGAGGAGGCAATGACCCATCTCGACCAGGCTCTGGAGCTAGCTGGTAACGATGACCTTGCCCGGATGGCGGCTCTCAACAACAAGGCCTTCCTCCTAGCTCAGATCGGCAACACCGATGCGGCGATACGACTCGTTGAGGAGGCAATTGGCATCGCATCGAAGACGGGTCACCGGCACCGCGAAGCGGCGCTGCGCAACCATCTCGCCGACCTCTATCACGGCGCCGGACAGATCGAGCAGTCCCAACAAGCGTTGACTGAAGCGGTCGCCGTGTTCGCCGACATCGAAACCGGGGGATGGGAGCCGGAAGTCTGGCTACTGAGTCGGTGGTAGTAACGATCTCGTAACGAAGCAGGTCCATCATGGAGTCATCCCGATGAGCGAATCGCCCGAACGCAACCGCATGCTCTGGTGGTTACTGCCCATATGGTTCGTGGCGGTTGCCCCGTCGTGGATATTCATCGCAATCGGATTCGACTCCTCCCTGATCTGGATCGCCGTCGAATTCGCTCTTCTCGCCTCCGGAATCCTGATCCTCTCCAACGTCCGACTGCACAAGGTTGGGCTTCTCCTCTTCGCTGCAGGCGCTGCCTTCTCTCTCGGAGCTCCGCTTTTTGCGACCATCGAGGTCTTCGAGGACGTAATACCCGAAGTTGCCCGAGCAGTGGGAGTGGCATTTGGATATGCCCTCATCACAATTTGGCTCCCACTCAGCGTTGCTGCGATCGCTCTCTTTCCCACCGGGACATGGCCAACGCCGAAATGGCGCTATCCAGGCTTTCTGATCGGGTTTTCGGTCGGTCTGGCTGTCCTCGCCCCAATGTTGAACGGTGGTTTTGGCGGTGACAACTCCGATGGTGATGCGACTCCATGGGCAGCTGGGATAGCTCCGGTTGGCGACATCGTGTCCAATCTCTTCTTCTTGTCCACGTTGCTTTCGGCTGTGGTAGCTCTCACCTCTGTGATCTACCGATTTATCAGATCCGAAGACGTTGAACGTCAGCAGATGAAGTGGTTCGCACTCTCGGTGTCGGTCCTGACTGTGGGATTCACCTTCGATCAGGTCGTACTCGGGCTGACGTCCGCCGATGGATGGCGGGCGGTTTGGGTCGGGCTCCTCGTCATCCAAACACTGGTGGTAATGGCCATTGCCATCATCAAGTACCGCATCTATGAGATCGATCGGCTCATCTCGAGGACGGTTTCCTACGTTCTCGTTGTGGGGTCGCTAGCTCTGGTCTTCTTCGCGGTCGTGACAAGCGTCACGACTTTGCTCCCCTCCCAAAACTCCCTCGCAGTTGCTGCATCGACCTTGGCTGTGGCCGGTCTATTCAGCCCGCTGCGTGCCCGAATTCAGAAATGGGTAGATCATCGCTTCAACCGAGCGCGCTATGACGCTCAGAGAGTCGTAGACGACTACGCCTCGGGCCTCCGGAACGAGACCGATCTCAACCAGCTCACCAAAGACCTGACCGATTTAGTTGATGATGTTCTCCAACCCTCGAACACCAGCATCTGGATTCGGGATTAGGCCGAACGGCCCCTAAAGAGTCGGGCGGTATGTGTCGACAGATACCGGGCCATGACTACTTCAGAACTCGTACTCGAAAGTTGGGCCACCAAACCGCTGGGTAAGGCCGCTCGTGTTTCCATAGCCGTCGGCGGGATGATCACGGCAACACTTGTGTTGCTGATGGCCACCATGCTTACGCAAGGTGCCTGGGTGTTTGTGCTGGTCGGTGTAGCCCTAGCTGCCACTTCGGTCCGTGCCGCCAGATATCCGACACTGGTGAGACTCGCTGTGGTCGCCGCCAACCTGATTGCGATTCCGCTCATCGCCCGGTCTCTCTAGCTCTCCTCCGGAGCCCGTTAAGGGCACCGTACATTGGACGGCCACCCGATAAGGGTGGCCGTCCTGCGTTCCGCATCGGACTCCCCTTTAGGGTGGCCCGACTATCGCCTTCATCTTCGCCCTCGCCATCGGGCTGCTCGTCTTTGCCGCCATCCAGTTCATTGGTGGATGGCTATTCGCTAACGGCTTTCACAACAGCGCACTGAGAATTTCCGGACCGACTCGACTGTTTGGCATCTGGGTTCGGTCTGTAGGAAATGGCAAGGTGACTCTCGAAACTGCTGAACCGCGACAGGACATTGGCCACCCGGGAACGCTCGGACTGTATTGGGGAGGGGGCTACGCCCACGTTGGGGAAGTGATCAGCGTCGATGCGTTGACCGTCACCCGCCATTTCAAAGTCCTCAACGGCTCGCCGCCCCCGACCTGTGAAGAGCCGCTCCTTGAAGACTGCCTTCCCGTTGACCTGGAGAGTTACGCGTTCCCTACTGACCCGTCTGATCGAGACATCGAATTCGAGGAGACCAAGTTCAACTCGGTTTTGGGGCCACTCGAAGCCTGGTTGGTGCCTTCGGGCGACGGGAGTCGGTGGGTGATTCATGTCCACGGCTGGACCGCTGAGCGTCGGGAATCCGTCCGCTTCCTCCCCGCTTACGCCGAAGCCGGCGTCACTTCAATGGTGATCGAATATCGAAACGACCCCGGTACGGCTCGCGACCCAAGCGGTCGCTATCGCTTCGGGCTCACCGAGTGGGAGGATGTCGAGGCTGCCGTCCGTCACGCAGTTGACGTCGGCGCTAACGAGATCCTCCTAGCCGGCTACAGCACGGGTGCGGCCCACGTGATGTCTTTCCTCGAGCAGTCCTCCCTGCGAGAACACATCGTGGGCGTTGTATTCGATTCTCCGAACATAATTCTGGCTGATGTCGTCCGGGCCAACACGCTCGATGCCCGTTTCCCTGGCACCAACATGCGGATGGGCCAACTCATGAAAGAGGTCGGGCTCTGGCTGGCCGACCTTCGCTGGAAGATCGACTGGGACCGAACCAACTACGTGCAGCGCGCCGACCGGATTCTGGCGGTGCCCACATTGGTGTTTCACGGAACGTCGGACCAGCGGGTGCCGATAGCGGTGAGCAGGCAACTGGAGGCAAGGGTTCCCGACGTAGTGACCCTGGTAGAGACGCCGGCAGCTGGTCATGTGATGAGTTGGAATGCGAACCCAGAAAGGTACGAACGGCGTCTGGCCCGGTTCCTCGACCTGTTCTAATTAAAACTGCACCGCCGCGGCGGCCCAGTGAAAACCGGCGCCGAACGCGGTCAGCACAACCAGGTCACCATCCTTGATGCGGTCCTCCTGGACCGCTTCCCACATCGCCAGTGGCACGGTGGCCGAGCCAGTGTTCCCATACTCCTGGACGTTGACATAGACACGTTCCGACTCGATGCCCAACTTCTTGCCGACTGCATCGATGATTCTGAGATTGGCCTGATGGGGGATCACCAAGGCGACATCGGACAGCGATCGCCCCACCCTTCGCACCACCTCAGCGGATGCCTCGCTCATTCGCCGAACCGCCTCGACAAACACCTTGCGGCCATCCATAACCAGCCGGTTGTAGTCCCCACTCTCGAGGGTGTCCTTGTTGAACGGGTTCCTCGTTCCGCCGGCGGCGAGTGTGAGGATCTCGGCGTGGGCGCCATCGGTACCCGATATGACATCGAGCACTTCCGCCCGCCCACTATCCGGGCCCATCACCACCGCACCAGCCGCGTCGCCAAAAAGAACGGATGTGGCACGGTCTTTGGCCGAGATCATCCGAGAGATCAACTCGACACCGATGACAAGTATCTTCTTGGGTTCGACAGTGATTCGGGTTTTGGCCACGTCAACCGCTTGTACGAAACCAGCGCAGCCGCTTCCCCCGAGGTCATATGTGGGGATGTTGCGACACCCCAACTGATGCTGCACCAGAGCCGAAGTGTCCGGGGTCATCATTTCCGGGGTATCGGTGGCAAGAATGATCTCGTCGATGTCATCTGGTACGAGGTTGGCGTCCTTCAATGCGGTTTCGGCTGCGGCCACGGACATCGTCATGGTCGTCTCGTCGTCTGCGGCGATGTGGCGACGCTTGATTCCCGTCCTTTGCGTGATCCACTCGTCGGATGTGTCGATGAGCTTTGCCCAGTCGTCGTTTGTCATCACCCGCTCGGGGGCGTACCCGCCGAATCCCAGAATATGTGCCATTGTCCGAGACTTTAGGTGTCGGATCCGGCCAATCGCGGGCCCTGACGCACCTCGATCCTTTGGTCGCGATTGAAAGCGATCCCTGCCAGACGGCGGATGTCATCTGGGGTGATGTCGTCAACCACCCTGAATCGAAGCCTGATCTCCTCGACCGGCCGGTCCGGGTATAAGAAGCTGGTCGTCAACGCCCTCGCCAAGGTGCCGTTGTCGATTAGGTCCATTTCGGTCCTGAGCTGTTCCAATGCAGTGGTGAACTGCGCTTCGGTCGGGCCATTGTCCTGGAGATCGACGAGATCGGCCATCACCTCATCGGATATGCGCTCGAGATCGTTGGGGTCTCCGGTCGAGATGACGAAAGCCTCGGCGAACGGATCTGGATCGTCTTGAAGATCGATGCCAGAGCGAATCGAGTAGGTCGCCGATAGCTCCTCTCGAATCCGATCACGAAGTCGTGCGTCGACGATCAATTCCAAGAGACGAGCGGTCACTCGGTCGTGAAGGGTCGCCTCGAACTCGTTGGTGAAGAACAAACCAATCTGACCCTGAGGATCGGCGCCGGCTTCGACCGTCAACTCCTGGATCTCTCGGGGAGGAAGGGGTTGGTTGTCGACCCACGTCTCACGTGTGGCGTCACCTGGCAGGGTCCCGATGTAGCGAGCGGCCAGATCGGTCATTTCGTCAACATCGAAGTCACCCACAAATGCGTAGGCGAAGTCGCCGGCGTCGCCGAAGCGCTCCCGATAGACGTTTGCCATGGCAGCCACATCGAAGTCGACAAGTTGCTCTGAGGTGGGGATTACGAAGTATCGGGGATCGTCCCCGTAGTAACCCTCATCGAGGGCCTCGTCAAAAAGGATGCTCGGGATGTCGTCACGGGCGGCATTGACGGCGGCCATCTCATCGAGGACCGCTTCGACAGCTACCGGATCGAAACGGGGTGCGGACATATAGAGATGTATCAGCTGAAAGAGAGTCTCTACATCGCTCGAAGCGGCGCTGCCGGTGATTCCCTCCCGCGTCTCGTTTATCCAGGGGAAGACCTGTACGAGGCGGTCTGCGAGAAGACGTTCGAGAGTGAGGGCGTCTGCCGGCCCAACCCCAGATCTCGCCAAAATGTCAATCATCAGGAAGGTCTCAGCAAGATCCTCGATTGCGACCTGAGAGGTTCCGCCAAAGCTCTCCGCAAGTGCAAAAACCCCGCTCTCCGCGATCGCACTGGGCCAGAGAAAGACGGTGGCTCCGTTTCCAAATCTGATGGTTCTATATCCGAAGTCTTCGTCAGTCTCCTCAAACACGATCGATTCCGGTTCTGGCCGCGCCATCAGCGTCTCCGCGGTGGTGGTTGTGTCATCGCGGGCAGTGACATTTGCGCTCGCCACCTCGTCTATGACCTCGAAGATTCGAATTGAGTCGGGGAGAGCAGGGTCTGCGTTGTCGGGCCCAACCACCAACACGTGGGGTCCCTGGGCAGTCCTTGCGGAGAAAGTTGTCTCCACCTCGGTGCGGGTCAGTCGCTCAAGCACCCCCGCTTCTTCCTCGAACCGCTGCTCCGCACTCATCAGATGGGCTTCAGAAAGGTGATGAGCCATGATTTGGTCGGCAAGAACGACATCCTGTGCAGTCTCCTGCTGCTCGCGACGTTGATCGGAGGCAGCTGCGAATTTGGACAGTGCTCTTGAAAACTCGTCGTCGCTGAATCCGAATTCCTCGACACGCCGCAACTCGAACAACAAGGATCGAAGTGCTTCCTCGACTTCCTCAGGTCTGGTCTGCACGTCAAGCCCGACGAGGCTGATGGCACGCGTGTAATCAAAGTTGAGTTGGGAAGCGCCTAGAAGCGGAGCTCCACCACGCAGCGCGTCGTCATTGAGTCGACTCGTCAGGATGTCCAAGGCAATCGCGAGAGCGATAGCCCGTTGAAAATCTCCGACGGTCGATAACGGCTCGGTAAGACCGGGCCAAGTCACCGTGACCGAGGCGCCACCGGCTTCTTCGTCAGCAAGGTTCTCGCCGCGCGGAGCCTCCGGAGCCGAGTATGCGGACATCTTGCGCTCTCTCGCCTCACCCCGGTCTTCGAGGTCGCCAAACGCTTCCACGATGCGACCCTCCATATCGGCCAGGTCGAAGTCGCCGACCATGAGTACTGCCATCAACTCGGGCCGATACCAGTCTTCATAGAAGCGAAGAAGGGGCTCGGGCTCGGCTGATTGGATCGACTCGGAGGTTCCGATCGGCAAATGCTCCTCGTAGACGGTCCCAGGAAGGATGAGATCCTGAAACGCATCGCCTACACGCCCTCCAAAACCCTGGGCACGGAGACGCCACTCATCGAGGACAACACCCCGCTCCTCATGGACGTCGGTAGCGGTGAGGGTGGCGTTGCCGGCCCACTCCCGCAACACCTCCACACCCAAGTCCATCAGCTCGTCGTCCGCGACCAGAGACAGCTCATAAACCGTCTCATCGAAAGAGGTGAAAGCGTTGATATCGGGGCCAAACCTCGGTCCGAAAGACTCGAGGACAGCGATCAGCTCGTTGCGGGGGAACTGCTCGGTCCCATTGAACATCATGTGTTCCAAGAAATGCGCCATGCCCGCTTGGTCGGAGTCCTCCAGGACCGACCCTGCGTCCACCAGGAGTCGCATCTCAACCCTTCCACCCGGGGAGTCGTTGTGGCGGAGGTAGTAAGTCATACCGTTTTCGAGAACACCGACCAGCACCTCGGGGTCGATGGGCAAGGTGACATCGAGAGCAGCGTCGTCGACCGTCGAAGTCGTGAGCCTGTCGGATGATGTAACGGGCGCCGTATCGCTAGCGGTTGTGGTGAGTACGGTGTCGCTTGTACAGGCAGCGACTGCAAGCGCGAGGGCCAGCGCGATTGGAACGAGCCTGGTTGGTCTCATACATCCTCCTCTTGCCAATCGCACGATAAGGAGAAGCAAAAGATAGGGCCGAGTCGTTTGGGACCGAATCAATCGGTAGTATCTGGCGCCGGTTGAAAATCAACCATAGATGCAAGCCTATTTGGGAGTGTGAATGCCGTTACTTGACCTCTTTTGGACCATGCTTTGGTTCTTTATGTTCTTCATTTGGATCTGGTTGCTGATCACGATTTTTGCGGACATCTTCCGCAGCGAGCAGTCGGGATTTGCCAAGGCCGGCTGGATTATCTTTGTGATCGTCCTGCCGTTCCTCGGTGTTCTTATTTATCTCATCGCCCAGGGTGGGAATATGCAAGAACGCGCTATGAAACAAGCCTCTGACCAACAAGCAGCCCAGCGTGACTACATCCAGTCGGTATCGGGAGGAGGCGGATCGTCCGCCGACGAGATCGAGAAGTTGAAGAAGCTTCACACCGACGGCACGTTGACTGACGATGAGTATGCCGCCATGAAGGCGAAGGCCCTCGCCTAAGCCCTGGACCCAACTACAACAAAAAAGGCCCCCGGATTCCCGGGGGCCTTTTCTTTTGGTGAAAGCTGAGCGAATCGTGACCGTATACGGGCCGTACTACCTGAGGTACGCGACTGGCTGAGGTTTTAGATGTAGCCGTTCTTGTCGAGCCATTGCATCGAGAACCAGCCGTAGCCGGAAGGGATGTAGAAGGTCACAAACCGATAGACGACAGCAGCGGCAAAGGCAGTCGTCTCGTCCACGCCAAAAATCACCAGCGAGGCGGTGAGGATCGCCTCCGAAACCCCAATGCCGCCAGGGACGGGTATGACACCCCCAAGCAGCCCCGTGAGAACCGTCGCCGCCAGCACACTGAAGATACCGAGCGATACCCCCATGCTCTGCAGGATGAGCCACATGCTGATTGCGAGAACGAAGCGTGCCGCGAAGTTCCCTCCGAGTAGCAGGAGTGTCCTCTTTGGGTCCTTGATCACTCCACCCAACGCTCCCCAAGCTTCCCCAACAATCGGCATTACCCAGTTTCTGAGCCTCTCGATCCGTTTCACCAACGAAACGATGGCGATGCCAATCACGGTCAAGACAACGATGATCGAAAGCCATTCTGGGTCACCGGTCGTGAGTCCGAAGTTGAGACCCCCGAAAACAACTGCCATCACGATGATCAAGACCTCGACGATCAATCCGGAGATGGTGTCTACCGACCCTTGCACCAGAGATGCTGTGAAAGACAGTCCATATTTCCTGAGGAAAGCGGCCGTCATACCTATTCGACCTGCGGCACTGGGGACGGCGAGACTGATGAATTTGATCGCCGACTGAAGAACGACCGCGGGCTTTAGCGGAATTGGATAGCCGACAGCTGCGAGCATCGCAGTTGCCTCAGGAAAGAATACAAACTGGCCGACGATGAACGAGGCGATGATCAAGGCCCAGGTGGCACTGCTGACTATGTCCCACACCGCAACGAAATCGATGTCGGACAGCGCACTGATCAAGAAGTAGACCGCGAAGAGCGTGAGGCCGGTCATCACCAGATTCTTGACCTGGACGCGACGGATCTGGATGGTCTCCTCGGCTTCGACCCCGGTCACCGACTGAATCCGTTCTCGGATATCAGCTATGACACGCTTTGGCTTGTCAACCCGGCGTCGGGAGCTGGCCTGCACTGCAGGCAATTGGACGTATGGCAAGACCGTCGCAAGCGTTTGTCGTCCCAATCCGTCCAGCGCGGTCTCAACTGCGCGATCAACCCCGACGATCTGAGAGAGTGAGAACAGGAGCTCAACCACGTCGAGAGCTTGGAACGACTCCGAGGCTCCAAGGGTCCCCGAAGCAAAATCACCGACCTGATGGCTCGAATCTTCGATCGAAATCGCAGAAGCGTTCAGCGCGCCATGTGAGATCCCCGACTGATGCAGCCCGCCAAGAGATTTCCAAATCGAAATGAGATCGGCATCAGCCAAATCGCCAGAATCAAACTCGGAAAGTTGGCGGCCCTGACGATCAACGGCGAGGATCGCAACGTCATCGCCGCCAAGTCCGGCAGCCAACACCTGGGGGACCGATGCTCCTGTTCTAGCCGCCATCATCGTGACCAGCGCCTCGTGCTCCACGCTTTGCATACGAGTAAACGCCAGCGTTGTTTCGGTGTCTCGATACCAAAGGTATCGCCAGCTTCGAGCGAAGAGCTGTGAGTCGGTTGCATCCCGTCCGTAGGCCTTTATCTCGACGCGGCCATGAACATCGCTCTCGCCGATGAGTCGGCGCACGCCCCACGACTGATCATCGTTGAGGTGAATATCGGAGACCGGAACACCGAGACCGCTCATGGCTTCTCCGATCGACTGGATATTGGGATACCCCCTTGGGGAACCAAAAACCAGAAGCACGGCAGCAGCGGCCGCGATACCCAAACTGATCGCGCCTATCGCTGCAGTGATGAGGCCGAATCCGAGGCCAACGCCGGCTGCGGCCGCTATCAGAACAACGAAGGATCCGAAACGCCGCATCGGGCGGGTGAGATGAGGGGCAACAGCCCGAATCATGGCCGCCACCATGGCGACCCGGAATATCGGATACTGCGAGATCGGGTCGGCCAACCCCAACTCCGGTAGGAGTCGTGGCCACTCACCTGCGATGAAACGGGTGAGGAGGGATGCCAGCACGGCCGCCATCACGACAGCTAGAACCATGTCCCGAGCGGCATCGAAACGAGCTTTCCACTGCAAAAGAACAGCGACGAGGAGGCCGATCGCATATAACGCGGCGAACCCATACAGAACCGACAGCGTCCCGGTGAGCCATCCCGGGACCCATGCCAGGTTCCCATCAACAGCCGACTGAACATCCTCCACTCTCGCGTAGACCCGCCACGACCAAAGGACCACCAGCAAACCGACAATCAAGCGGGTCGCATCCACAGCGCGACGAACCCTTGGTTGCTCGGTGGTGGCGATGAGATACCGGCTACGCGCCACGACGCTCCAATCTAAGACGCTTCATCTACTTGCCTTCGTTTGAAGGACAGAGGAACAAAGTCATCACTCGAATTAGCGAGCTTCACGATCTCCATCCCGTACAGCAAGATCGCTGTCAAGTAGTAGACAAAGATCAAGCCAAGAAGAAGTGCTCCGGCGACTCCTGCA
>CAXMPS010000018.1:0-11496 GCA_964194995.1 uncultured Gammaproteobacteria bacterium
GCTTCCGAGTTGGGCATCACCTGGCTCGACGCGCCTGTGTCAGGCGGGTCTGAGGGAGCGAAACGGGGCACCCTTGCCGTGATGGTGGGGGGCGACCCGGGCGCCTTGGAACGAGTCCGTCCTTTCATGGACTCGTACTCAAAGTCGGTGGTCCATGTCGGAGACGAGCCCGGGTCAGGACAGATGGCAAAGGCGGTCAACCAGGTGCTGGTAGTGCTCAATCAGCTTGCTGCATCCGAGGCGCTCCTTCTCGCCCAAGGCGCCGGACTGGATCTCGAACGAGCTCTCGAGGCCGTGGAGGGGGGCGCGGCGGGCTCATGGATGCTGTCAAACCGTGGCCCGCAGATGATTGAACGAGATTGGAACCCGGGCTTCACCATCGACCTCCAGCAGAAGGACCTCAGGCTGGTACTGGAGGCCGCGGACGAAGTAGGCGTGCCGGTACCCGGGGTAGCGCTGGTGTTCCAGTTGTATCGCTCGCTTCAGGCGCAGGGGCTGGGATCAGAAGGCAACCATGCCCTGGTCAAGGCTCTCGAGGAATTGGCCGGGATCCGCCTCGGTGACTGAGCGAAGGGCCTAGTTTCCTAGCCGAAGAGGTCGGCCTTGACCCGGGCTACGTGCCCGGTGGCCTTGACGTTGCGGTAAGCCTTCTCCAACTTCCCGTCCGGACCTATGACGAACGTTGAGCGAATCAGCCCCTCGAACACCTTGCCGTAGCTCTTCTTCTCGCCCCATGCCCCGAGGGAGGTCGCAAGTGTCTTGTCCTCATCCGAGAGAAGGTCGAAGTTGAGGCCCTCTTTCTCCCTGAATCGAGCATTGCGCGACGGTGGGTCGGGACTCACCCCGACTATGTCGTAGCCCGCCTCGTGAAACTCGGCATAGCTGTCTCGGAAGTCGCACGATTCCGTGGTACACCCGGGCGTCATAGCCCGGGGATAGAAGAACATGACAAGCCGGCGCCCGGCGAAGTCATCGGACGAAACGATCTCCCCGTCCTGATTGGCAAGGCTGAATGAAATGGTTTCGGTCATTCTGAAGAGGGTACCCGAGGATCGCGGCCCGACTTCAGGCCGCCGCTGCCTTCGCTGCGTCCGACTTCAGGAACGTCATCCCGCCGGCCATGAAGCCCAGCGCCGCAGGAAGCCAGTAGGAAACGACCCGAAAGATCAACACAGGTGTGATCGTGGTGGCAGCCGGGAAGCCATAAGCGGCAAGGATGAAAACTAGGGCACCTTCGGTGATGCCCATCCCACCGGGCGTACCGGGAAGGCCACCGGCCAACTGGGCCACTCCGAAGGCGGCCCCTACTTGCAAGGGATTGGTTTCGATGCCAAACGCGAATAGCACCAACCCAAGGGCCGCAGCTTCCAGGATCAACCGTCCCCAGATATAGAGCTGGGATTCCAGCGCCGGCATGTGATTGACCATCGATGCATCGAGCCTCTTGCGAATGAACCCCGGCAGATACTTCGCAAGCGAGCCCAGCCTTCCAGAGCCGAACATGACGACGACGCCGGCGATCAGAACAAACGGCGCCAAAACCACGAGACTCACCGACGCTATCGAAGCTCCCTCCTCCGGACGAGCCAGTAATACGGCGCCTCCGGCGAGAATCAAGAGACCGGCATAGTTGAGAAGCACGGTCCTGATTCCTGCTCCGGTCGTTCCATCCGCCTCGTCCCTAACCGTCCACGACATCGCAACGGGTGTGATCGCACCCCCTGCAGGAATGAGCCGCGCCACTCCGGCGCCAACCAGGGCGCCTTTGAAGGCTGAAAAGCGTCGAAGCTCACCGCCCGACTCCTGCACCGACTCCCTGAACAGCAGCCCAAAGAACCACTTCGCCCCGATCTGGGCGATCGCTGCCAGGACCACCAGACCCAACGCCGAGGGACTCAATTCCGGCAACTCGAAGTTGTTGAATATGAAGACGGCGAAGCCGATGTACAGAACGGCCGCAATTCCGGCAATCGAAATGACCCGTTTAGGAGTCATGGAGCCAGTGGATCGTCTGCTGCCCGCGGAAATTCCTCCACGACCTTGTCGGTGTCGTAGAGGATCCGCTGCATCGCTGGTCCCATGCCCGGCTCACTGTCGTGATTCCCCTGAGCGCGGCGAGCCATGAGGACAAACGTCAAGAGAAGGAGCAGGAACGACTCTGTCCCGGGCCGCCCCATAGCCGCCGCCACGATCGGGAGGAGAGCCCACCCCAGGAACCCGCCAAAGCCGCCACCAAACTTTCGACCGACCAATGCCCAACCTCCCACCCAAACAAGCAAGACCGGGTCGAGCGCAAGCAGCATGCCGGCAGATGTGGCAAGACCTCGACCGGCGCGGCCCCTCATGAAAATCGACCAGCTGTGTCCAATGACTGCTGCAACACCCGCCAGCCCTGCGGCGCCGGGGCCGAGCCCCATCCGCTGAGCGACCAAGACCGGAAGGAAGCCCTTGGCGGCGTCGAGCAAGGCAGCAATCAGTCCCCATTGCCAACCGAACTGACTGGTCAAATTGCCCGCTCCGATGTTTCCCGTGCCAACAGATCGGAGATCCTGCCCCCGAGCTTTCGCAATGAGTTGGGAAAAGGGAACGGCACCCAGCAGATAGGCCCCCACCAGCAGGAGCGGCCAATACATCAGGTCTAGGGTCGCCGGCATCAAGGGAAACGCTAGCTCGGACGCCCATGGCTGGCGAGGGGATCCTGAGGTCCGAATTGGAATGTCAGGCCGCGATTGGCTTCCTGGAGAGAGGTAGCTCGAGCCGGAAGACGCTCTCATCCATGTCGCGGCGATAGCGAAGCGATCCCCCCATGAGCTCGGCCAACTGCCGGGCAACGGCCAGACCCAACCCGACCGATCCGGTGACCCCGTGATGGGCCGTTGCGTACGGCTCGAAAATTCGATCAGCATCCTCGACCGGTACGCCTTCCCCGTTGTCTCGAACCTCAATCCAAGCGCGGTCGCCGTTCTCCCCTCCAAGGATCCGGCGGTCAGGGCCGCCGTACCGGTGGAGATTGGTAAGCAGGTTGCGAAGGATCTGACGAACCCTGCCAGGATCCGCATTCACGGTCGGCAGCCGTGAGGGGGTGTCGACGACAATGACGCCCACTCCACTGATGGCCGCGTCAAGCTGCTCGCCCAGATCCACCTCGCCGACGTCCAACGACACAGTTCCGATCTCGGCACGCGCTGCCACAAGAAGATCGTCGACAATGAAGGACATCTCCTCGGCTTGACCGGAGACCAACTTCATCAGCTCTGCCATCTCATCTCCGCTGATCGTCGAGCCGGCCATTTCTGACGTAAGCCCCACAACGGCTGTTAGCGGAGTTCGCAGCTCGTGGCTGACCGATGCGATAAACAAGTCCTTGGCTCGGATCAGATCGGCCAGCGCCTCTGTCTTGGCCCGGGCGTGGGTGACATCGGCAAGCGCCACCAGCATGCTGCCTGGTTTCTCTCCTGTGGTGCTCTTGACGCATCTGGCCTGAAGCCAGATCTTGCGCCCCCGAAGTGTGTGCCCCAAGAACTCACGTTCAAAGAATTCCCGGTCCTGATAGAGGGCAACCAACGCATCGACGAACGACTCAATGTTCTCTTCGGTGACCTTCGCCGGATCGCGCGAACCCAACAGATCCTGTGGTCCCGATGCTTCGAGGAGGCTGATGGCCGCGTCGTTGACTCTTGTGATCGTCGCCTTGCCCACAGCCCTGCGAACCACCTCTGGATAGGCAGTGAGGAACTGCAAGATTCTCTCCGAAGGGCCGGAGTACTCGGATCTCACGTACTCAATCGCGTCCGTCCAGTCTTCTTCAAACATCGCCGTGGGCGATTGATCGAACATGACCTTGAACTTCGTATCGAGAGCAGTCGCGGCGTTGCGGACCGTCTGGAAAATGACCGTGGTCATCACGTAGCTGAGTGCCATGACCGTACCGAGCTGCAACGCCTCGACCAGAGTGAGGCTCCAGAACTGGGGGGCGACGACGAGGAAGACAGCAACGCCCGCGGCGAGCGGGATCAAGTGCTTCACCACGAGAAGCATGCCAATGGCGCAGATGACAACGAGCGCGAGGGCAGCCGGCAGCAGAGTGTCAGGGCTCCCGACCACGGCGTACATGACCATGACCACTACGGCCGATCCGATTAGGGCGATGCCGCCGTGCTCGCGACGGAGGACTATCTGGGCCGTCATGAAGGCCGCGGCCAGTGCGGGACCGACAGCTCCTATGAGGAACTCCTGGTTGCCTGAGATGAAGCCTGCGACCAGAAAAAGCCCGGCAGCGAACAAGGCAGCAGCCGCTCCGACGTGGACAACCCGCCGGTGAACGCGGATCATGTCCGACGGTGACCCCAGAAGGGTGTCGGAGATTCTGGTTGACATGTCCAAGACATCGACATCAACCGCGCTAGTCCTCACGGGTCCATCGACCTATTGACGAACCTTCGACGTCCCTCCCGGCTAGCAGTTCTACGATTCGAACCCTGGTCAAAAGGCTGTAACGTCGGCCCAAATTGAAACGGAGGATCCCTGCCCATGGTCATGAAGATCACGTATGCCACGATGTCGGCGGACAACAAGGAGTTGAACGAGGCCTACGACACCTCTGTTGAAGCAGTCCGTGACCAGATCGGGCGGACCCATGGGGTCATCGTCAATGGCGAGAGGCGGATCGACAGGGATCTGTATGAAGAACTGTCACCGATCGACCAGGACATCGTCGTCGGGCGGTATGCCCAAGCCACTATCCAGGACGTGGATGACGCGATTGCCGCCGCCAAGGCGTTCGCCCCCGAGTGGGAAGCATGGGGTTGGAAAAAGCGCCGGGATCTGATGCTCAGGGCTGCTGACATCATGGATGAGCACACCTTTGGACTTGCAGCATTGATGTCCTTTGAGATCGGCAAGAGCCGCCTCGAATCCCTTGGAGACGTGGCGGAAACAGTGGAGTTCTTCCGCTACTACGCCCGTCAGATCGCCGAAAACGACGGTTATGTGACCCAGCTAAACGCCCTGGGCGAAAACGAGGTCAACACATCCGTTTTGAGACCATTCGGAGTTTGGGTCGTCATCTCCCCCTTCAACTTCCCCATGGCGCTCGCAGGCGGCCCGAGTATCGGTGCGCTGATCACCGGAAACACTGTTGTGATGAAACCCTCCAACACCGGGGCGTTGATGGCCCTGGAGTTCTATCGCGTCATGCACGAGGCCGGGCTGCCGGACGGTGCTCTCCACATCCTGACTGGCCGCGGCATTGAGATCGGTGATCACTTGACTCACCATGACGACATCGATGGGATCACTTTCACCGGGTCTTATCCGGTGGGAATGAACCTCCTTCGAACGGCCAACGACAAGCGACCCAAGCCTGTCTCGTGCGAGATGGGTGGCAAGAACCCGGTGGTCGTCACCGGATCCGCCGACCTCGACATGGCGACCGAAGGAATCATTCGGGGGGCGTTCGGCCTGAGTGGGCAGAAGTGCAGCGCCACATCGAGGGTTTATGCCCAGGACAGCGTGTATGCAGCGCTTGTCGACAAGCTGGTCGCCGCAACAGAAACTGTCACAGTTGGCGACCCGTTCGACATGGAGACATTCATGGGCCCGGTCATTGACAACGGTGTAGTCGAGAGGTTTCAACGCGCTGTCGAGGAGGTCCAGGGAAACGGTGGGACGATTCTCGCCGGTGGCAACGTGCTCAACGAGGACGGCCTCGACAAGGGGTTCTACGTCGAGCCGACGCTGGCCACAGCCCCACTTGACTCATGGGTGTGGACCGAAGAGCTGTTCATGCCATTTGTCCTGGTAGCCAGTGTCTCGTCACTCGAAGAAGGAATCGCCCTTTCCAACGACACCGAGTTCGGACTTACCGCGGGCCTCTTCTCAAACGATGACGAGGAGATCGAGTCGTGGTTCAACCAGATCGAGGCCGGCGTCACCTATGTGAACCGCGCTGCCGGCGCGACAACCGGGGCGTGGCCCGACATCCAGTCGTTCGGCGGATGGAAGGGGTCGGGCACCTCGGGGAGTGGCGGGGGCGGACCCTGGTATCTGCGTCAATTCCTCAGAGAACAGTCCAGAACCTTGATTAGGGGCTAGTCCCGACCTAATTACCCTTCTTCGAATCGGATAGTGAGCCCGTCGGGATCGATGATTTCCAAGGCAGCATCACCTGGCTGAATCTCGATGCCGACGTTGCCGAAGTGCTCTTTCCATCGATCGATTTCGTCGACCTCGACCGTCAGACTGTCGGGTTGACCCGCATCTGGGTTCTCGACCAGCTCGATTTGCTGTCCGGGCCCCGACTGCACCACCGCTGCTGCCACCCCAATATTGGGGGTGCGCACAGGAGCGAACCCGAGCAGGTCTGTGTAAAAGCCAAGTGAAGCCTCGAGCGAGTTGACCCCAACTCTCACTGTTGTCGCGTTGACGCCGCCGGGAGCGCGCATCGGGCCACCACCGGCCATGACCTGCTTCGCCTCTGAGACCGTGAAACGTCCTGCCGTGACCTCTCGCCCCACGACCACGCCGTCAAGCATCCGACCAGACGATTGAAGACGGGTCAGCGTCCGAAGATCGTCAAGGTCCCTAACGCCGCCCGACGCGATTACCGGTTCGTCCACAGCTGCGAGGGCCGCCGAGAGGAATTCGAGGTTGGGCGGTTCCTCGAGTGCGTCGCGTCCGGCCTCCGCGACCAGAAACGCCACGGCACCGGCAGAGGACATCTCAATGAGGACCTCTTCGAGAAATCGGCCACTGTTCTGAGTCCAACCCCGGGTGGCAATTTCCTCGTTTTCCACCACGTCTAGTGACACGACGATCTTGTCAGGGTTTTCGCGACAGAGATCCCACACCATGTTCTGGTTCTCGATCGCCGCAGTGCCCATGACGATCCGCCAGGCTCCGTTCGCGATGAGCCGCTCTGCCTCTCCCTCGGCCCGAATACCCCCAGCAACCTGCACCGGGATCTCCAGCTCGTCGACGAGACGATCTATCAGCGAGCGATTTCGATAGTCGCCATACGCGGCGGCGTCGAGGTCAACGATGTGGAGATAGTCGACACCCTGCTCAGCCCAATTCTTGGCGCGCCCGATGGGATCGTTGTCGAGTGCGATCGCTTCTTCGAGTCCGCCATGGGGCAAACGAACCGACAATCCACCAAGGATGTTCACCCGGGCATAGATCTTCATGCCCTGAATCTAGCGGTCCCTGCCAACCTCGCGAAAATAGGGTTTAGCGAACTCATCGGCTCTCTTGAACAATATCCAGGGCCTTCTCGGCCGAATCCAGGGTCTGTCCGCCTTGAACGACACGGGCAAACAGATCGCCAAAGCGCTGGAGGCGGTCCCATAGATTGGCGATTGTGATGTCACCGTTGCGCAGAACGGCTACCTCATCCCACGTAAGTGGTGCAGAAACCGGCGCCCCGGGGCGAGGCCTGATTGAGTAGACCGATGCCACCGTTTGCCCGAAGGCGTTGCGGTTGTGGTCAACGAAAACCTTCCCTCTCCGCTTTGGCTTATCCCACTCCATCGTGATGTCGTCGGGATTGGCGGCCGCCAGATAGTTTCCCACCTCTCCCACAAATCTCCGCACCCGTGCGTGATCGTGCACAGGGTCCAGAGGCACGTAGACATGAAGGCCCCGCGATCCGGAAAGCTTGGGATACCCCACGAGACCGAGCTGGCCTAAGGCCACTCTGAGCAACTGGGCGCCAGCGACCACTTGGGGCCAACTCGAGCCTTCAGCAGGGTCAAAGTCGAAGATCGCATAATCAGGGTGATCCAGCGCGCCAATCCGGGAGTGGAGCGGATGTACCTCGATACATCCCATGTTGGCAAACCACATCATCGACTCTCGTGAGTCGGCCAATAGGAATTCGATGCTGCCTCCTTGCGAGTCGGAGGGCACCGGGGCGGTTCTCATCCACACCGGCTGATGTCCCGGGGCTCTCTTCTCGTAGAACGAGGGCCCTCCGATCCCATCGGGGTATCTGTTCATCGAGATCGGACGTCCCTCGAGATGCGGCAACAACATCGGCGCCACAGAGGCGTAGTACTGGATCAAGTCGCCCTTGGTGTACGGATCTTCAGGAAAGAACACCTTGTCGAGGTTGGAAAGGCTGAGAGGCCGCTCCAGGCCCACCGGTTGATACTTCTTGCCGTCCCGAGTGGCGACGACCGGCGAAGGCAACTCGATCGGCGCGGTCGCAATAGAAAGGCCTTCGGCATGAAGCGGGCCACTCATATGAGCCTGGACATCCTGCCAGATCAGATCATGACTGGGCATGTCGCGAGCCTCCGAAATCACCACTATGGAAACGCCGGCCTCTGCCGCAGCCTCAATGAGCGGGCCTACCCGCAGAGACCCCTCCCCGTATGGCACATGTTTGATTTCTCCTGCATCACCAAACTCATTGTCTGAGAATTGAGTCTGGAGGGGGCTGATCATCCACCCCGGGAAGCTTTCGGAGACAAAAGCGAGAACCCCTGCAAAAGCCTCCTTGGATATGAGCCCGCCACCCGTCATGGCGTGAACATGGGCCCAGTCGATCACCGGGCGGACAAACGAGTATTCGGAAGCAAGTTCCGCGATATCACCAAGGCTTCCGAACGACCTCTTGTTCCCAGCGGTCTCCAGACCGAGGCCCACCCCGAGACTCTCAACCTTCTCACCAATCCGGTCGAGCCGGGATCTAATCCGATCCATCAGTATCTCCGGGTCCTCCTCATAGTTGCTCCCGAAGTGGGCAACGATCACGGGCGCTCCGAGCCAGCGTCCCAGTTTCATGGTGTGCTCGAGGGCCGCAAGCGACTGCTTGCCACGATCCTCATCGGGCAGGGTGAGCCCGGCGAAGTAGGGAGCGTGGATTGAGAGTCGGAGATCACGGGCGGCGGCGAGCTCTCCAAAGGAGCGGGATTGCTTCTCCTTCCAGGGAAAACCGTCGACAAACGGGAGCTCCAAGGCTCGGTGGCCCTTCCCAACCAGGTCATCGAGAAACGGCGCGTGGTCTGACCCCTCAGAAGGGAGTCGAGATATCCCGAATCTGATCGAACTCACCCGAGCAGGCTACGAGATGATCGGTTTCGTAACGGATTCGTAACGCTAGGGGCGCGATGATGTGGGAGATGACGATGGTCCGATCTCCCAGATCGATTCACCCCGCCGGGATTTGGTTCGCGGTGGGCATGTTGGTTCTTTTCGTCATCGAGCGAACTGTCGCCAACGCCACCGGTGCCGTCGAGGACGATTGGGACATCGCGATCGGGATCAGTCTTACCGGGATTCTGGGCGCCTATCTCGTGGCGAAGCGACCGGAGAACCGGATTAGCTGGCTGCTGGCCTGGATCGGGATCATTGGCGTAGCGGGGGGAATAGCCGACTCGGCACTTCCCGACGGAACGGTCAACCCATCGGATGCCCAACTAATCCTCAATGCGGTAGGGCTGGGGCTCTTCTTCGGAACGTTCTGGCTGTTTCTCGGTGTGTACCCGCTGCTCTTTCCCACCGGCCGGACCCTGACTCCGAGGTGGCGCATTGTGGGATGGGTCGGATCAGTGAGTTGGCTTTTCTTTGCTGTCGGAGGTCTTCTCCAGGGTGAGATATGCCTCCAATTTGGTCTCGAGGGGACTCCGGATGACGGAACATGCCTGATGGCCACTGCCAATCCGATTGGGATCGAGGGCGTCGAAATGGCCGAATTTTCGTCCTGGGGATCAGTCCTCCTGGTTCTGCTTCTGGTCAGCATCGCTGCCGCCTTTGTCTCGATGGTGGTTCGATATCGTCGCTCGGGTGGGTTGGAGCGGCGTCAGATGAAGCTGCTTCTTCTCGCGTTCGGATTCGGGTTGGCGACGCTGCTGATCAAGGATGTCCTGCTCGACCAGATCCTCGGAATCACGACACCGCAACCCGTCTCCTTCGCCTTCAACCTCGTGGGTTGGATGATGATCCCGATAGCAACCGCCATCGCAATCCTCCGTCATGGGCTCTATGAGATCGACAGGGTGATCAGCCGAACGGTGTCGTATCTGCTTATCGTCATCGTGGTCGGTGCCCTCTTCACGACCATCGTCGTCGGTCTCCCCAACGTCGCAGGTCTCGACAGCAACCTGGCCGTGGCCGGCGCCACTCTGATGGCCTTCTTCGTGTTCTCACCATTGTTGAAACGGATCCAGCGCCGGGTCGACCGGGTCTTCAACCGCCAGCCCTACAACGCACACCAAGTGCTCGAAGACTTCGGATCTCTGGTTCGGGATGAGGTTGATCCAGAGCGGTTAGCCGAGACGTGGATTTCCACCGTCAGTGACACCCTCGAACCCTCGTCGATCGGAGTCTGGATCAAGGACGGGTAGCGGAATATCTGTCTTCGACAGAGGCTTGGAGGGCACATGCCCATTCACCGTCTCAACCACGCAGTCCTCTACGTGAGAGACGCGGAAAAGTCCTCTGAGTTCTATTCCAGAGTCCTCGGTTTCAGGAGACTCCCATTCGACCTCCCCGGTGCGATATTCATGCAGGCCGAGGGGTCGAGCAATGATCACGACCTGGGACTCTTTTCGATAGGCGATGACGCCGGTCCCTCGACGGCCGGACGACAGACCGTCGGCCTGTATCACCTCGCTTGGGAAGTCGACACGCTCCAGGATCTGGCCGAGATCTCGGACCGACTCTCCGCCGAGAATGCCCTCGTCGGCGCCACCGACCACGGAAGGACCAAAGCTCTCTACGGGCGAGACCCCGACGGGATCGACTTCGAGGTGGCATGGCTGGTGCCGGCAGATCGGATTGAAGGCGGCGCTGCCCCGATCGCGCGAGCTCTCGACATCACCGCCGAGATAGCCAATTACGGCGCCGAAACCCTCAGTGGAATCGGTGTCAGCCGCTCCGCACCCATTGAGGCCTGAGCGGCAGCGCTCCCACCCGAAATCGGGCGCTGCGACCCAATTGGATTGGAGGGACCGATCTCATAGACCGGGAGAGGCACAGGTACTCTGTCCCGGCCGGGGTCCCTAGCTCAATTGGCAGAGCAGCGGGCTTTTAACCCGAAGGTTGTGGGTTCGATTCCCACGGGACCCACTGAGAAATTGCCTTGTGCCATCAGGCGAGCCGCCTTCGTGCGACGCAAACATGCATTCGACTCTGACACGAATGCTCACCAATTGCTCACAACGGGATTCGGTCATGTCAGTCCTCGAGCCCAGATGAAGTCGCGTGCCGACATGGCGACGCCGCTCTCGCAGCCGGCCATAAGTGCCGTTATGTGCGGCTGTTCCATCTGTTGTCCCATGTGTGGATGGCCTTCAAACCCAGCCGCGGCTGCAAAGAGGGCGAGACCGGGGCAACAGCGACGACGATCAACGGCAGCTTGAATCTCACTGCTACTTCTCCGTTCGGCTGCCTGAAAGACGCCACCAACAGTCAGCGTGACTGACTCCAGAACGGAATCTCATCCGCACATAGGTGCCCTTATGTGCGACGTCGTTCCTCACCGTGGCTAATCGG
>CAXMPS010000019.1:0-2258 GCA_964194995.1 uncultured Gammaproteobacteria bacterium
CGGCCTCATCCTCGGTAAGATCGGCCTTGTCCACTGGGCAGACCAGGATGGCTGCCAACGAAGGATCAATCAGACTCATTTAGGTCCTCCAGGGTCTGTTCAACTCTTTCAACAACTTGTGCCACGCCCTTCGGCGACGCCGCCTCCACGTTCAGCCGGAGCAGTGGCTCGGTGTTGGATGGCCTCAGATTGAACCACGAATCACCCAGGTAGACCGTAAGGCCATCGAGGCGGTCGTTTCTCTCGCCGGCGAACTCGAGCTCAATAGCCGCCACCGCCTGGTTGAGATCAGACACTTTGTAGTTGATCTCCCCCGAAGCGGCGTATCTCTCCACCTCGGCACGGATCTTCGAAAGAGGTCGACCGTCCTCACTGATCACCTGAAGCAAGACCAGCATCGCGAGCATTCCGGAGTCGGCCCTGAAGTTCTCGCGAAAGTAGTAGTGGCCGCTGTGCTCGCCGCCAAACACTGCGTCGGTATCGGCCATGACCTGTTTGATATAGCTGTGGCCGACCCTCGTCCTGACCGGTGTCCCGCCGTGCTCAGAGACGATCTCCGGTACGGCATGAGAGGTGATCAGGTTGTGGACGATCGATGATCCCGGGTGCTGTGCCAGCATCCATCTTGCGATTAGCGACGTCACGGTGCTTCCGCTCAGGGGCTCAGCCTCGTCGTCGATGAAGAAGGCTCGATCGGCGTCGCCATCAAATGCGACCCCCAGATCGTGGCCACCCTCATTCACCAGGTCCACTAGATCGAGAAGGTTCTCCGGCTGAATGGGATCGGCGGGATGGTTTGGGAAAGTCCCGTCCGGTTCGAGGTAGAGGCCGTCGAGTTCACATGGGATCCGGGAAAACACCTCGTCAATTGCGACGCCGGCCATGCCGTTGCCTCCGTCTACCGCGACACGAAGTGGGTTGAATGAGGGGGGAGACACCACAGAAATCAGGTGGTCGACGTAGGGGTTGATGGCATCAACAGACCGGATCTCACCCCGGGCTTCACGGCGGAAAGCGACGCCGCCGAGGACGGCTTCTTTGATAGTCTCCAGTCCCGTTTCCGCACCGACCGGCGCTGCCCCCGGTCGGCACAGTTTGAGCCCGTTGTACTGGGGAGGATTATGGGATGCGGTGATCATCGCTCCCGGCACGTTCTCGGAGCCCGAGTAGAAGTAGACGAGATCGGTGGGAACCTCACCAAGATCGACAACCTCGGCACCGGCGTCACGAATGCCGGCTGACAATCCAGCAAACAGTTCCGATGTCGAATTCCTGCAATCGCGACCAACTGCAATCGAGGTCGCCCCGGTGAGATCTACGAACGCCCCGCCGATCAATCTGAACAGGTCGGCATCCAGTTCTCCGATGTCGGTGCGCCCACGGATGTCATAGGCCTTGAACACAGCGTCGGGATTCATCGAACGAGGAAGTGTAGATGGCAATAGAACAGACGCTTCTCAGGCGAGCGTGCCTGTCTTCCGCAGCTTTCATCCAGCGGTCGGGCTGTTCCTACACTCCTCGACTCAGATGGCTCCCACCTTCTCAATCGTCGTGCCCGTTTACAACGAGGGGATGTTTCTTCCGAAGGCCATGCCCGCCCTGATCGGCGAAATTGAGCAACTCTCCGTTCCCTATCACCTGATGATCGTTGAAAACGGATCGACCGATGGGACGGCAGAAATAGCCCGAAGTCTCATCGGGGCAGCGCCGGTGGCCGTGGTGTCACTCTCCGAGCCCGATTACGGGGCGGCGATGCGACACGGTTTCCTCGCAGCTGAAGGAGATTGGATCGTCAATTTCGACATCGACTACTTCTCCGCCGACTTCCTGCGCAGGGTGCTGGCCACCAGCGGGGCCGATCTTGTAATCGGCTCGAAGCGTGATCCCAACTCCGAGGACCGCCGTCCGGCGATTCGACGACTCGCAACCAGTGTGTTCAACATTCTCCTGCGGACGATTCTCGGTTCGCGCGTCTCGGACACCCATGGGATGAAGGCATTCAGCTCCGATCTGGTGAAGAAGATCACGCCCCAGGTGCGCAGCACGCAGGATCTCTTTGACACCGAGCTGGTGATTCGCGCCGAGCGGGCCGGCTACACCATCGCCGAGGTGCCGGTCGTGGTTGAAGAAATCAGGACGGCAAAGTCTTCGCTGGTCAAGCGAGTGCCCCGAACCATTCTCGGACTGTGGCGAATCCGCAAGATGCTCTCGGGTGAGACCGTCTAGGAGTCTGTTGATTGATGCCGTTGGTCAGATCG
>CAXMPS010000020.1:0-5453 GCA_964194995.1 uncultured Gammaproteobacteria bacterium
AAATCCTCCGGCTCACGTGTAGTGACCGTCACGTACCGGTAGTCGGGGTAGCGCTCGACCAATACGTCGTGTTGTTCGGTGTAGGCCAGGTCCGCGGTGTATCGAACACAGACCAGCGAGAAAATGCGCCCCTCATGCCCCCGCCGGAACATCTCGGCCGTCATGGTGTTCTGGGGCGCCTCGCCAGTGCCGGTGCTGAGGAAGACAACGTTGTCATCCGATTTCACTCCGTCGAGTGTGTAGTGGCCGGTGAACTTGCGACCCATGTAAATGCGGTCGCCCACGCCCTTGGTGAAGATCCGGGGCGTAAGTGCGGGGATCTCCTCCTCTCCTGGCCTCACCCTGACGATGTAGAACTCGACCTCATCGGGGTGGGGCTCAACAAGCTCGCCGGACTCATCGATGATCGAACTCGACACCGAATATGACCTCCGGGCCATCTTCTCCCGTTGGGTGGTGTCGAACTCCTCCGTAGCCAGGTCGGCTCTCGGCTCCCAGTACCCGAGGGCCAGCGTTGTGTATTGACCCGCAGCGAACGGGTCGATCGGCTCGTCTGGCGTGACCCGCATCACCCAGAGGTCGCTGTTGTGGGCGCGGATATCGGTGATCGTCGCGTTGTAATTCTCGTCCCGAAGCTGCTGATCGTGCTCTTCCGGGGTCTGCTCCACTATCGGTGGGTAGAAAACAAAGAGGCTCTCAACCACTCCCGTTGCTTCGGTCAGCGTCTCGTCATCCCAGTCTTCGGTGCGACGAGCCGCGACCATGTTCGACATCACGTGGACGTGGTCTACGCCTCCAATCTCATCGAACAGCCGGGACGCCAACACGGCGGGGGGATCTCTTGGATCGGCCGGTGGACCGGAGTAGGCATGACCGTCCTGGCCGGTAATCGAACGGTCGGTGCTGAACAATGCGACGCGACCGACGGTGGTGGCAGTGACCTCGATCGTCTGACCCATGGCTGAAACCTACCGCCCTGGAACATCTCCATGCATCTCATTGTTTGGGATTCCATGGACATAGCGGTCAGAGAAGCGATGAATCGGGGCGGCATCGCAGATATCACGACAATCGGGCGAAAGAGCGGGTTGCCCCGTCGAATCGAGATCTACTTCCACCAGTTCGACGGGGACTACTACCTAACGGGTCGACCGGGCAGGAGGCGCGACTGGGAGGCCAACATCAAGGCCAACTCCGAGTTCACCATTCATCTGAAGCGTGGCATTCAAGCCGACGTCCCAGTGGCGGGTGAGCACGAGCCGGACCCCGATGAGCGAGGAAGAATCCTTCTCCGCGCATTGGTCGAAAACTGGGATTCAGATCCGGAGAGGGCCAAAGCCAGCCTCCACAAGTGGGTGGATGGCGCGCCTTTCATCAAGTTCCAGCCAGTCGCTTAGGCGCTGGCGCGGCTTTCGAGACTTCGAAGGGCCGAGCCCGATCTGTCAAATCATGTCGGGGTCGCGCACGGCCGTGATGTCGCGGCCGTGGGTGGTGAGTGCCCAGGCCGTAAACACCGAGAGAGTGACGAAGAGGATTGCCCACACCGGGTAGTAGGGCAGCCATGCGAAAGCAACCAGCCCCGATATGCCTGCAAGGATCACACCCACAGTGCGGGCCCAGACCGCTCCACTGAACAGGCCGATACCGGCGAACAGCACGACAAAGCCGAGAACTAAGTGGACCCAGCCCCATGTCGTCGCGTCGAATTTGAAGATGTACTCCTGAGTGATGACGAAGAACTCGCTGTTAACGATCGCCACGAGCCCGGCCATGATCCACCATCCACCCAGCAGGAACATCATGAGCGCGGCAAACGCCGTCAACCCCACTGCTCCAGCACTTAGCTCGTCACTCATTTTTCTCTCCTATGCATGCTCTTCCGCTTTCCTTGTAAATCCTATATGCAACGAACCGACCTCCTTGGCTTTGGCTGTATCGAGGCCCAGTACATGGGCGGTTCCGATATGGCCTGTTAACGCCTCGGGGCGTCTTGCCTCCCCAGGATCGACCCGCTCATTCGCTAGTAGGCTCTCGCCGTGTCCTATTCGGCCATCTCCGATATTGAGGCGTCTGCTGGGAAAATTGAGGGTGTTGGCGACTCCATCACCTTGATCGATGCTCGGGACGCGGGGGAAAGCTCATAAGAGGACCCCAGTTCACAACCGTCGGAGTGGTCGTCGTGTTGTTCACGATCGCGCTGGCACTGACGATATGGGTCAACGGAGACTTCGGTTGGGTGGCGGCTGTCATCGGGATCTTTTTCATCATCGCCGTCATCGACTTCCTCCAGGTTCGACACTCCATTCGACGCAACTATCCGCTTTTCGGCAGACTCCGATGGATCGGGGAGCAGTTTCGCCCCGAGATCCAGCAGTACTTCGTAGAGCCAGACACGGAAGGGCGGCCTTATGACCGCAACCACCGAAGCTTGGTGTACCAGCGTGCCAAGGACGAACACGGCGAGCGGCCCTTCGGTACGCAACTCGACGTCTATGCCCCGGGATATGAGTGGTTCAGCCATTCCCTGGCGCCCAAGCCGAAATACGAGGGTCAGTTTCGGGTGCATCTCGACGGTCAGGGTGTGGAGAAGCCATACGACATGTCGCTCTTGAATGTCTCTGCGATGAGCTTCGGAGCGCTCAGCTCGAATGCGATCATGGCTTTGAACGAGGGAGCCAAGTTGGGTGATTTCGCCCATGACACGGGCGAAGGTGGGCTTAGTGAACATCACAAGCGCGGTGGGGACCTGGTTTGGGAGATCGGCACCGGATATTTCGGCGCCCGTACCCCTGATGGACAGTTCGACCCGGACAAGTTTGCCGAGGTAGCGAAGCTCGATCAGGTGAAGTGCATATCGATCAAGCTCTCCCAGGGTGCCAAGCCGGGCCTTGGTGGGGTCATGCCAGCGGCCAAGGTCACGGCCGAAATTGCCGGGATACGAGGCGTACCCGAGGGCGTCAAGTGTGTCTCGCCTCCCTTTCACACGGCCTTCTCCACCCCCGAGGAGCTACTGAAGTTCGTCGACGACTTGCGCCGCCTGTCCGGTGGTAAGCCAACGGGGTTCAAGCTGTGCATTGGCAGGCCTTCTGAGTTCCTGGGCATTTGCAAGGCGATGGTGGAAACCGGCATCTATCCCCAGTTCATCCTGGTGGACGGTGGTGAGGGCGGCACTGGCGCAGCACCCCTCGAGTTCGAGGATCACGTCGGTACACCGCTCACCGAAGGCCTCATGTTGGCTCACAACGCACTCGTGGGCACTGGCCTACGTGACAAGATCAAGATCGGAGTGGCGGGAAAGATCGACAGCGGCAGCGCCATGGCAGCTCGCATTGCTCAAGGCGCCGACTTCACCAATGCGGCTCGGGCCATGATGATGGCTTTGGGGTGCATTCAGGCCATGCGCTGCGAGACCAACACGTGTCCCGTAGGGGTAGCGACCCAGAATCCGCGTCGGGTCCGCGGCCTGGTCGTACCGGACAAGGCCGAGCGGGTCTACCGGTTCCACAGCAACACCGTGGCAAGCTTCAACCAGCTCCTGGCCGCGATGGGACTGGACGATCCCAGTCAGCTCGATCCGTCGTTCTTGACGAGGAGAATCGACCCGACAACCACTCGCAGCTATGCCAAGCTCTACGAATGGCTCGAACCCGGCGAGCTGCTCGACGGCCCACGCCGTTCTTGGGCGGATGACTGGGCAAAGGCCACCCCAAGCGCCTATGTGTGAGAAAGTCCCGACGCCTTCTTCCCACCCCGGAAGAGCCATTCGCTAGCAATCCGAGATCGGCCTGAACGATTCTGAGTGGACTAATCCCGGCACACTCCGGTGTGGCCCACCGACTGGGACACTCCGCGACGGTCGCCGAGTTCGGCGAACCGGTTCGCGTTTATTCGGTCCCGCGCTAGATGCTGGGCGAGTCTGCTACCTCTGGTTGCCAGGGCCAGCGTCGCTCCGTCTCGACAACAAGACTCCAGCTGAGGAAAGTTCTGACAAGTACCAGTATGGCCAAAACCAGCACGTTCTCCAGTGTCGGATCGAGGGTGACCGTTTTGATGACGTCTGCCGCTATAAGAAGGTCAAGCCCCATCATTAGCCCTCTGGCCATGTACAACTTGAAGGTCTGGAACGAGGAATGCCAGTCTGTCCGCGTTCTCTCGAGTAGGGCGCCGATGCCGGCCATCACAACGCCTGCAGCGATGATGATGATCGCCAAGAGCTCGATCCATTCAGCGACCTCTGCTGCGACGTTGAAGTCACCGAACTGAACGCCCTCTTCCTGCGCGGTGATCAAGACGCTAAGCATCCACCCGCCTGTGACGCTGCAGCGCTAGCAATCGTGCCAGACATGAGGAAGATGTTGGCAGGTTGACCGCCAGATCACGCCATTGTCCGAGGCGCTAGGTCGAAGACCCAGTTCACCGGCTCGATTGTCAGATGCCGGCGGGTCATGGGGGCAAACCCTGGTTAGAGCAGCAGTAGCATCCCGGCGAAACCGACCACCGTCCAGAGACCGGCCAGCCGACCTCCCTTGTTGAAAGCAAACGGCATCAACGAATCTGTCAGCATTGCCAAAACTCCTCCTGCGGCTACCGCGGCAGCACCGGCGCCGGTAGCGGCGCTGAAATTCTCACCGATCAGGAACCCGCCCAATGCGGTGATTGCACACACCACGACCACGGCACCCCACATCGAAGCTGTTTTCCACATCGACCATCCACCCGCGGCGAGCGATGAGGACGGGGCGAGCGCCTGGGGAACGTTCGAGACCCACACTGCCGCGACAAAGGCGATGCTGATGGGGTCACCTGTCGTGACCGCGATGCCGAAAATGAGCGACTCAGGGATACCGTCGACAATGGCACCCACCACGATTCCCAGAGGATTGTCCGGATCATCACCACCAAAGCGAGCCTCGACTGCGCGGTCCGCAAGAATGAAAATCCCGGCGCCGGCGACGATCAGCACCGCACTGCCTAGCGTGGCCAGGTCGGCGGCTTCCGGGATCAGGTCGAACGCGACGGCGCTGATGAGCGCTCCGGCACCGAACCCAGCCAACCCGCCGATGACCTTGGTGGTGAAACTGACGCGATAGACGATGAGACCAGCGATCAGTAGTGACGACTGGGCCAAAGCTGCGAGCAGAATGGCCTCTATGGCCACAGAAAACTCTCCTCCGTTCGGTCAGGTCAGCCTAATGTCCAACGGCTCGATTTTTGTCTGAGGACGGCTCTCGTTGATCGCGCACCAACAGCGACCCGCACATCCAGCAGGCGTATCCATCGACTTCTGAGAAAGGTCGCAAGCCGTTTCGCCTCCCAGGGGCGTGTCAACCTCGATCTCCGCTCGCTGAGGACGCGGCCGGTATCAGAAGAGCCGCCCCGATAAAGAACATGACGGCGCCGATAAATGTGAATGAGTTGGCGACCGTTGCGTTATTGAGGTCCCCTGTCGGCAA
>CAXMPS010000021.1:0-1171 GCA_964194995.1 uncultured Gammaproteobacteria bacterium
ATCTCACGATTCTCGTGGCGGCACTGGTCGGCATGCTCCTCTCGAGGCGGCGATCCGGTAAGGAATCTCGGGCGTGAGGATCGCTCCCCGACCGGTTTGTCGCGTGACTACGCGTGAGAGAGGTGCCCTGACAGGTGCTGGGTTTGCCCTGACTTTGCCCTTCTTGGAGAGCTTTCAGGCCGTGGACGGCCGAAAGCATAACAGCCGCGGAATCGAAACTGTGCTTCCCAGGCGGTTGGTGTTTAATGCAGCCGGGCCTCGGTTAGAATCACTCTAAAATATATTGCCACCAGGCTACGGAGGCGGCTACTCCCCGCCACAGGGCTCGCCCCATGCCCACTCTTCGACGGTTCAGGCACCGGAGGCAGCTGAGCGGCTTGCTGCCGAGCCGCAGCTCGAGGATACGGACAACGCAGAGCAACAGACCGAGCCTCACCGCCGATAGGCAAAGGTGTTCGTTCGAACGTCTATCTCAGAGCTAGGAGACGGCCGGTATGACCGAAATGGACGGCGCTGAATCGGGTAGGATGATGGAGTTGGGTAAATCAACTATGTGGCGCTTGACCAGCTTCAGAGGTGCTTTGATCGTGTTGTTGGTGTCGCTCGTCGCCGGCTGCGTGACGAGCCGGCCGCTGATGCCCACACCCGGGGTTTACACTGACCAGAAGGCGTCCTACTTCACTGATGTCCCCGCCTCATTGCGCACTCCGGAGGTGGACATCATGTTCGCAACCGACCGCCAGCCGGAGGAGGATGATTCTGGTCAGCTCCGGTATGGATTTCAACGGTCCGAATCAATGGCATTCGGAAGCGTCAAAGTGAATTTGGGTCATGACCTCACCTGGGGTGAGCTCGTCAACGAAAGTGAGACATCGAATCGTGATCGTCTCATGGAGCTGTCGTTGGGCCCGATCGAGGAAATCGGCCGATTTCCTCCGACCCCTGCGCCATATCGGGTCATCGATGGCTCGATCACCGTCAGCCTGGAGTACCGTGCCAAGTCGAACGAGGTGGGAGATCAGCTGCGCTCAGAGATAAGGCGACGCTTGGCATCAACCCCGCGCAAAGAGGTGTTCATCTATGTCCATGGCTATAACGACACGTTCCAAGATGCCGTTTTCGTGGGAGGTGAATTCTGGCACTTTCTGGGACGCGAGGGTGTTCCGATCGT